>CAZUKI010000091.1:0-10174 GCA_964620785.1 uncultured Aestuariivirga sp. | reverse complement strand
ATCCCCACGGGCGTGGGGAACGCCCGTGACATTGATGGTCGTCACTTCGCTGAGGCGGTTCATCCCCACGGGCGTGGGGAACGCACGTCTTCTTTCTCCATGATTTTTCATGGAAAAGCAGCACCTCAGAATTCTACCGGCCGGACAACATCCCTTGGTCATACCAAGTTGTTAAAGATCAATGCTCCCGGGCTCCGGATGGAAACTTACCAAGCGCACCCCATCCCATTCTGCCGGCAGGCGCCGATTGGCGCCCAAGGTCAGGAACTCGAACCCCGCTTCGTTATTGGTGTGCCAGGCCATCACCGCATTGCCTTCCTCGATGCCCTCTTCCACCTGGCCCCAGATATGTTCGCGCACCTTGCGGGAGTAGTTGCCTACATAGACCCCGGCGCGGACTTCCAGCAACCACACTGCCAGCCGGCCCCGCAGGCGGGGCGGCGCATTTTCAAGCACGATGACCAGCATCGCCGATATTTTCCGTGTTGGGGATGGCGGGGCCGACAGCTTCTTCCGGCGGGTCAGGGCGAGAAATCTCGCCCGCGGCCAGGATTTCCTCTATGTCAGGAATGATGCGCTCAAGCAGCCGGGTCTGCCGAAAGATGTCACGGCAAGCCAGGCGAACTGCCCGTTCCGGATTGTTCGGCGTGGCTGCGGCAACCTTGAAGGCGGCGGGCACCACCGTCTCGAATTTGTAGATGTCGGCCACGTCATAAACGAAGGACAGGGGCTTGCCGGTATGGATGAACCCCACGGCCGGGGCGTAGCCCGCTGCCAGCACCGCCGCCTCGGCCACGCCGTACAAGGCAGCGGTAGCGGAAGAAAGGCAGCGGTTTGGCAGGTCCGAAGCATCCCAGGAATCCGGATCGTAGTCGCGGCCATTCCACTTGATACCGTACTTCTGCGCCAGTAACTGATAGGTGCGACGAACCCGAGCCCCCTCGATCCCGCGCAACTGCTCCACGCTGCGCCGCTCCGGCGGCGCTTCGCCAAAGCGCAATGCATACATCTTGCGTACAATTTTTAGGCGTAGGCTTTCATCCAGGGCCAACCTCGCCTGGTAAAGCAACCGGTCGGCCCGCGCCCCGCCCGGCTGACCCGAGGAATAGAGCCGCACGCCGGCCTCCCCCACCCACACCAGCAGCGTGCCGACCCGCGCGGCCAGGGCAGCCGCGCGGTGGGAGACCCGGGTTCCGGGCTCCAACATGATGCAGGCAACACCGCCGACAGGGATGTGGGTAAGCACCGGCCGCACCCGCTCCCCGAGGCAATCCACCACCACGAAAGCGCCATCCACCACGTCGATCTCGCCCTTCTCGACGAAAATGACCGACATGCGCTCCTTGATGGGGATGGGTTTGAGCGGCGGCAGCATGGTGTCAGTTGGCGGCCTCGCCCGCTGCATGTAAAGCCGCCCGTACCGCGCTGGGGCCAAGATAATGACCGCCTACCTGCAACTGGCCGATCAGGGGCGCTACCTGCTCGATCAGGCCTCGCCGCTTAGCCAGCACCAGCAAACCCATAGTGCCGATCACCTTCAGACCCAAGGCACGCGCATAGACCACCGCTGCGCGATCATCTAGGAGCAAGCCGGCATCGATTTCCAAGGCGCGGGCAATGGCGCTCGCTTCACCTGGATCAAGGCGCCCGCTCGGCTTTTCAAACTGATCGGCACAGGGCTTGAGCCATCCATCGCGTACCGCCTGCTCGATGCGCTGCGCATCGATAAAGCCCGGGCGCGCCGCGCATTCGGCTAGCACCATGGCGGTCACCTGGACTTCAGCGAACAGGGCGGGCAGCAGGTGCAAGGCATCCAGCCGCCCCAAAGCGATTAACGGCCCGGCATCGGCGACAACGATCCTAACCGAAGTCACCAAGCTCTCGCTCCAGATCTTCGTCGGTGGTGCGAATCACGGCGATGCCGTGCCGGCCCAGCATGTCGATCATTTCGCTGACGGAAAGACTCGCCAGCTTGGCCGCGCGGCCCAGGGAAATACGCTCTTCGTCGAACAGCTTGATTGCCAGTGCCATCCCGACGCCTTCGCGGAGCAAGGTTTCGTCAAAGGGCACGGCGACAAAGACTGGCGTGCCGTGCTTGGTGATGACCGACAACTCGCCGTTCTCGGCGCTCCGGATCAGTTCGCCGGTATGTTCACGTAGATCGCGGACGGTGAAGGTGTGCATGGTGGGACTCCAAGCCTTGGTTTGTGCTATCAAACGATAGCACAATTCACCCCGGAACACCGTCCGCTCGCCGCACCAGCAACAGGCCGCAGCCGAAGGCTTTGGCGTGACCGATACCGTCGAAAAGCGCACTGGCAAAGGTATCAGGGGCGACTACCGTAAGCGTGCCGGAAAAATCGACAGTACTGAAACGTAGCGCCTCTTTTTTGCCACGGTGCTGCTGATATGCCTCGATCGAAAGGCTTTTTTGGTCTGCCTCAAACCCAAGCCGCCTTCCGCGCTCCCCCAACCATTTGCCGCAGGTTTCATGAACTATTTCATACATCTCTGGCCTATCTTCGTCCTGCCACTCATCCCATCGCGCAAGGCCACGCGCCTGAAGCAAGCGCTTCTTTTCCTGCATCACTACGTCGTGGCGCTTTGACTTGCCATCGCGGGCAACAGTCACCACGGGATTGGCTCGCAGTTCGAACTGAAGTTGGTCACCCTTTTTTAGCCGCGGTGCGTATTCCCGAGACTGGACATTCCAGGCAGGCCCGGCACGTTCAGGCGCCCGTTTGGAAAGCACATAAAAGCGCGGCATGTCGCCAAGATCAGAACGCCGAAACAGAAAATCTCTGGGGCTTCCCTTGGTAGCCGGGAAAAACCGCCACAGCCACTGATGTTCGCCATAGGCGCCCTGCATCCATTCATGGGCAGCGGCGCGCTCCTGCCCCGCACAAGGGGTGATCAAGCTGAAATACATACTCACTCGCTTTCCAGAAGTGCGACGTGCTCGGTACGGTCGCCGAACTGCCAGGCGGCCCGACGAATCAGCCGATCCTTACGGGGAGTACTCAAATCGGCCTGCAGTCCCGCATCCACGCTCTTGGACCACGCCAGTTGGACGACACGCCCGATCTCTTCATTGCACAATCGCCCAAGTTGCTCTCGATAGGCATTGATGGCTTCAAACGCAGACTGCGCTTCGATAACCAAGGGATAAAGTGGTACGGCCGGTGGGCAGGATTTTCGTCCGAGGTAGAGGACAAAACGCGGTTTCTTCAACGCTTCAGCTAGCGCTTCGAGCGCATAGGGAGCTTCTTCACCGGGCTGCACGGCCACCAGGCAGGCGGAGTCCTGCCGGTAGTCACGGGTGGAAAGGATGGTGTTCAACTCATCCTTCGGAATCCGCAGCTCGTCCCTTCGAGTGGCATGCGGCCGCCCCTTGAGCGAGGTCCGGCCAGGCACCTGGGCGGTGTGGTAGTCGCGCAAGAGCTTGCCGGTGGACTGCACGCCGACGGCGAAACCATAACCTTGCTGCAGCGCGACATGCGCAGCCTCATCCTCGCGCCGCAGCCCCAAGGCCGCGCCCAACAGACCAATCAGGGCCGATTCGCCAGGATAGCCGCAGCTGCCCCGATATTCTCCCACCGCCGGCTCCCCCCAGGACGCCAGCGGCGCCTGGAGCTGAAAGACGAGAAAGGCCATGGAGCTCACTCCTGCACGAAAGTCACGAGATCGGAAAGGCGACCTTCGCCGGCATCGACGTTCAGGGTGTAGCGGGCATCGGCACAAGCGCCGTAGACCCTATCGAAGTTGTCGCGGCGCTTTTCGATGGCCTTGACTGCCTTCTCCAGCATGTCCTCGTCTTCAAAAGGCTTCACCGGCTTGAGGAAGGCCTGCACCAGCGAGCGCGGCTGCTGGTCGCCCTTTTCGGCCAGCACGTAACTGGCGTAAGCGCGCGACGCAAAGCTGTTCTGCATCCCGGTCGGCGAAACCTTGGTTACCGCGTGGATCAGCGCCTCCAGCGCTTTGCCGGTGAGTGCGTCGTCGCCGCCAAGGTTCTCCCGGAGCAGTTCGCGATTGATGCACAGGTAAAGATAGAACAGGCCGGCGCCGTAGCCGCGCTCGCCGATGTGGCTGGCGCCACTTTCCCCGCGATTGAGGTCGTCAATCGCACTGAAGTAATCGTCTTCAACGGCGCTCTTGTGAACCGTGATGGCATGCGAGACCTGAACTGCCGCCTCCATGTTGAACTCCGGAGAATCGGCCAGCATGCGGCCGAACATGGCGATATCAACCGCTTGCCGCGGCTTGCGCAGCAAGGACAATTCCTCCTTGGCCGGCTCGCTGCCGCGCTCGGCGCAGAGTTTGACAAGCGCATCGACAGCGCCCCGTTCTTCCGGGCTGATGTGCGCCAGCTGCTCGATCTCCAGGTCTTCGTCGTATTCGCTTTTCTTGTCCGACTTTGCTTTGCCGAAACAGGCGGCAATTGCTTTGGCCCACTCGCGAGCGGCCTTTTCGGCAACGCCGGCTTGTTTAAGGGCATCAAAAGCTTCTTTGCCAATTCTCTTGGTTCGCGTGCCGAGATGGCCCGCCAGAGCGATCTCGAAAGCCTCCGAAGTCCGCCATGCGCGTTTCTGGCTCTGCGACGAAACCCGCAAGCGGGCGGCGTCCCCGACCAAAGCGCTTTTTGGGCGGCCCGTATCGTCGCGATTCAGATTGGAGGGAGGGTAGTTGGTGAGCAGGTGCAACTGAATAAAGCGGGACATTATTGAACTCCTTGAATTAAAAATCGGAATGGGTTTTGGAGGGAGGTTCCGGAAAATCACGAAGATGTCTTGTCTGGCCAGTGATAGCCGTAAGCCCAGCGCTTCTTGACGTCATCGTCCCAGTGCAGAAAGTCATTGGCCAGGGCCAAGACATCGAGTTGGTGTTTCATCAGAGGCAAGACGCGGCGCAACCCGGTATAGAGCGCATCGATATCGGGCGCATCGAGGAGGCGCAGAAAACGTAACTCACTCACCTGCGGCCGATCATCGCCTTTGTTACATTCGCTCATGGCTACAGGGACAGGGCCGGACACGTTTTCCTTGACGTGGGCCAGCAAGCCGACGATGGCCGCCAGCCGGTCGTTGTCCTGCGGCCGCGCATCCGTTGGCCAGCCGGCGGCCTGAAGCCGGCGATACAAACGCTGGTAAGGCGCCGTAAACGCTACCAGCGTGGGCGAAGACGCCCGCCGCAGGATCGCCCGGCCGGCCCGATCATCGTCAAGTCCCTTCCACCACGCCAACAACTCACCGCCTATGGCCGTCGGCTCGCCATTTCGCGTTCTGAATTGAATAGACATATTTTCTCCTCGATAAACTATTGGGGGCCAGCAGAGAGACTCTTCGCCTTTTTGGGCGCCTTGGCCGGCTCACGGGCCGGCAGCGCCAAAGCCTGCCGAATTTTCGGGCCATCCAGATTACGTTTGAGTTGTTGATAGGCAGCGGCAAGCCTGCGGGGATTCTGGCGCTCCACTGCCCCAGCCCCGACGAACTCGCCATCGAACAGGTGCAGACAGGCCTGGACAAGATGCTGGTGCCACGCTTCGCGCACGGGCAGCGGATCGGATTCGTCACTGCCATCCTCACGAACAGCTTCGATAAGGTCCTTGAGCTGGCGATAGAAGACCGCCTCCGTCGCGCCCCAGAAACTGGCGTCGATGGCGCTGAAATCGCCTCGGGCATCGGCACCGAACCAGGCATCCTTCACCGCACCGCGCAGGAAATACGCGGCCATTTCCGCCCCGGCGAGCCAGGCGCTGACTTCGGACTCCACTTGCTTCTGTGCTTCCGGCCCGCAATCAGTCAACCCGTAAAGCGGCAAGGTCGATTCGTACCAGCAGCGGGCCTTCATGTTGTCCATATCGAAGCCGAAAGCCCAAAGGCGCAATTGCCCTTTAACCGAGCGAACCCGATGCTCTCTCAGGTAGTCCACCACCCGCGCCGGTCGTTGCCGCTTCTTGTCGGCACTCAAGCCCATGACCCAGGGCAGCCAATGGCGGTAGCCAAAACCGCCTGGCTGGGGATGAAGGGGCAACCAGCCTTCCTTGGTCTCGTAGTAGGGCGACAGGACGTGATCCCAGGCCCCCTTGTAATTGAAGCCGTAGTTCTTGGTTTCGTATTGCCGGATCAACTTTTCGGCGGGTCGCCCGCAGAGGTCGCAACTACCGGCGGCAACGGCGTCGGCATCCATCTCCAGACGGATTCGGCGTGGCGTGGCCCAGAAAACATGCGCTGGATGCACCTGCACCGGCGCCGTTTCGCCACCACTGTTCTGGATGGCGCCAATGTCCGCCAACCAGGGGAAAGTGAAATGCAGTGCCGTTTTTGTGGCATCGCCTTGCAGCGCAAGAAACTCCGAACGCCCGCGCACGTTGAGCCACAGGTCATGCCAAAGACTGCGCGGCGGCTGGCAAAGCGCCAGGGTGGTCAGCGGCCCACCGCCACGCAAGCCGGTGCGGTGCCCGGCGCCGCCGGAGGGCGCATTGATCTGCAGCGTCAGCAAAGCCATTGCCGCGCAGTGCGGACACATCGCTTCGATTCGCCCGCGCTTGATGAAGTGGTCGCTATTGTTCTTGAGCGCATTTTCGCCCGGCGACTCGATAAGCAAGGCGCCGATATCGCAGGTCGCGCCATCTCCCGGTCTCAGACTGAAATCCTGCATGAAACGCCCCCCAGCGCCATCGAATTCGAACGCGGCCGCGATGGGGGCGAACCACTGCATCAGCATTCCCGCATCGAGAGGGGTGTCAAACAGTCGCCGCCAAGTGATCGGATCATCCACCGGTGTGGATGTTTGCAACAAGCCGACGGCGAACTGGGCAAGGGCACCATTGAAATCGGCGCGGTCGGCATCGAAAGCCACGATATCGGGGTCGGCCAGTTGGTTCGGTGCTATCCACGAACGGCGTCCGTTCCGATGGCGGACGGGTAGCCAGGGTTCGTTCAGCAGATTCATTCACTCTCCTCCTCGGTTTTACTTGCTTCCATGGCGTGCAGACCCGTTGCCGTGCTATAGCGCCAACGGAGCCGAGTTGCTGGCTTGCGGTCAGTTTCGCCACTCCATGCCTCACCGACCCAACCCTCAGCCGCCTCCTCAAGCGCCAACAACACCGACCATTGCCCCTTGTTGGGCAAGTTTTCCAATAGCGCCGCAAATGCGGCTTTGCGCGCGGCGTCACTGGGTTCAACGCTACGGGCAATGAGGCGCTCAGCCACTCGCAGGCTGCTGTAGGCCCAGCCGTGCTTGCAGGAAACCCAGGGGCGTAGTTGCCCGCCTTCCCAACGTGCCAGCAGAACATTCATGCTTGGTTCACCGAGGCGCGACGGGGTCTTGGCCTCGCTCCACCAATCGATGCTGCCGCGCTCGTAGCCGATGGCGAGCTTGACCGTATTTTGCTGAGCCGTACTGGCATCGGCGTAGCCCTCCCCCTCCGCCAAATTGGCATTGGCCTGCAGGCCAGATGGAATCTCCGGCTCGTCGCCGAACACCCCTTCGATCAACCGGCGGGCATCACCCGGCATGGCAATGTGCCCCGCCTGCAAAGCCTTGGCAGTGATCCAGAGCTGACCGTGATGCGGATAGACTGCCGCCGCCTTGGGAAATACCCGCTTGAACCAGTTGGCGGCGGGCTCGTCCGCCCAGGGCGGTCCGAACACCCACAAACAAGGCTGGCCGCGTTGATCTGTATCTTCCGGGTTGGGCAGCCTTCGTCCCTCGACATCGCGGGGATGACGTTGCAAGCGGCCGGCACGCTGAATGAGTCGGTCAATCGGCGCCAGATCGCTGACCACCAGATCCCAGTCTGCATCGAGGCTTTGTTCAGCAACCTGGGTGGCGATGACCAGGCAACCGGTGCGCAACGCCGGTGTGCTGTCCTTGCCGAAATACTCCAGCACCTTGCCTTCAGTGGCCAGCCGGTCGCGAAGCGTGAATCGCGCATGAAACAGGATCAATTTCTCGTCGGGCACGAGACCTTTGAAGAGGGAGTAAGCGTCAAGGGCATCGGCTACCGTGTTGCGCATCCAGCAGACGCACTTGCCGCGTTCCAGTGCAGCCATAATCCCGGCGATCACTTCCGACTGTTCGCTGACGTAGCGCACTGTGAACCCACGCCGGACATCCGGGCGGGTGGCGAGCGGTGTTTCAAGCGGCACCTTGGGTGCAGCGGCAGACCATCCCGTCACCAGCGGATATTGAGTCAGCGAATCAACTTGCAAGGCTGGCGCCTCAACATGGCAGCCGCGGGCAAAGGCGTCCAGCAAGGCTTGTTTCATGCGGCTGGGCAAGGTCGCGGAGAGCAGAATCGCGCTGCCACCGGCCCGGGCGTGAAATTCGAGCAGGCTTTCGAGCACCCCTTGCATGTAGGCATCGCAGGCGTGCACCTCGTCGACTACCAGCACCTTCCGAAACAGCCCGAGCAGGCGCAGGCACTGGTGTTTGCTGTGGAGCACCCCGAGCAAGGCCTGATCGATCGTGCCGACGCCAGCCGGGGCAAGCAGAGCGCGCTTGTTGTGGTCGGCAAGCCAGGCGGCACAGCGGGCGGTGGCACTGTCATCGAGCTGCTGCCGGTCAGCATCGGGCGGCCCGTCGGGGATGACGGACTCAGCAAAAGCCTCGACCAGGTTGCGCTGACCATGGGCCAGAACAAGGCTGGCGTTCCCGGCAAACAAGCTTGCATAGACATGCGCTATTCGCCCGTACATGGCATTGGCGGTAGCCATGGTCGGCAGGCCGATGAAGAACCCGTCGGCGCAACCTGCGGCCATCAGCCGATGCGCCAGAATGACGGCAGCTTCGGTTTTGCCGGCACCGGTCACATCCTCGAGCATATGGATTTGCGGCCCACCCGCCAGAGCCACCGAGGAAGCCCACGCTTGCAGGGGTGAGGGCGACGGAATTGCCGGAAACAATTCATCGAAGCTCATTTCCGCCCGACGCTCACCGGGCAGAACACCGGCAGCCTCCAGCGCCTTTTGTGCCTGGCTTTTTGCCTGCGCCCAATACTCGGCCAGCGGCATGGCTTCTGTCCGATAGGGAAAATAGTCGGTGTTTGAACCCAACCAGTCGGCGAGCACCGTCAAACCGGCAACCCACCAGGACAAGTCACGGCTGGTTTGCCAGAACTCGGCCGGGTCGAGGCTCGGCGGAATGGACGCAACACCATCCGTGAAAAGCAAGCCGCGCAACTCGGTCACAAATTCGATGATGGCTTCGCGGTCGTCATGCTTGTCGAAATGCTGCCCCCAACCCGTCGACGCCTCTGGCGGCTGCCCGTGATGCCCCGTCACCGCCCTGGCCCACCAATCAAGCCCTTCAAGCTGCAACTCGGTTTCCGGCCCGAACCAGTGTTGAACCGCCGCTACGTCGCTGAGCACTTCTCGCCAGAACAGCATACCCAAGCTGTCGTGGCGCAGCCGGTAAGGCTTGGCGGCACGAGGTTTACGCCCGCGCAGGCTGGCAAACAGGTCAGAGCGCTGGCCCTGAAAGGCCTCGGAAAACTTGCCCAGATCATGCAATGCCACCCAGAACGCCAGCCAGACCAATAGTCGTTCCTCGGTATCGATCCTGGTTACTGCCATCATGTGCTTCCGAAAAGACGGATGACGACCAACGAAGATGTAGGCAACCGCCGCAACATCCAGGCAATGATAGGGGAGCAGGTGGTATGGCTCTCCCTCGCCGCTCGGCGGCCGAGCTTTTCCCCAATAGCCGAAGTAGCTCAACGCTCCCGCTCCAAGACGCCAGGCTCACCAGTCGCGCCCAAAGGCAGACACTCCACAGGTTTACGGTAGTTCTCAATGGTCATTTCCAACCTCGTCGAAACAGGTATCCTGAGCTCCTCCGGCTCCACCACCTCGCAGTCCGGCCCGTACTTGAGGATGTCCATCACCAGCTCCGAATCGTTGCTGTAGGGCAGGCGCAGGCGGTAGCGACCGTCGAGGAAGCTTCCCTCCTGCTCCGGATGCCAAAGCTCGGCGGCAACCCAGCGGGCGCGCTCGGGGCTGAAGATCAGTGTGGCCCAGCGCACGTCTGCACCAGCAAAGATGCCGTAGCCGACGCCGAGGCTGAATTCCGGGACAGAGGCCTTGTTCATCTCAACTCCGAGCAAAGGTAAGCAGTGGCGCAATGTCGTGCGCGTCGGCGGATTGCAAGGCGGCGATGTAGCGCTGCCGCGCTT
>CAZUKI010000090.1:8854-10241 GCA_964620785.1 uncultured Aestuariivirga sp. | reverse complement strand
GCAGTGCCCTTGCCCTTGTAGACCGAGCCCAGGTCGGTGAACTCCGGCAGGCACATCTCGACGATGGGCGCCATCACTTCCTCTGGTTCCGGCACATTCTCGGGGTCTTCACCTGGAATGGCCTGGCCGCGCAGCTTGGTGCGGGCAGGGCCTGGCGAGTAGGCATTGACCCTGACCCGCGTCGGTTCCATCTCGAGCGCGTAGATGCGCATCATCGCTTCAAGGGCGGCGCGCGGCACGGAATAGCTCGACCAGAAGGGCAGGCACTTGTAGGACTTGCCTGAAGTGATGAAGACCACGCGGCCCGCCTCGCTTTCGCGCAGCAGCGGATCAAGCGAACGGATCAGCCGGTAGTTGGCGGTGACCGTGAGGTCCATGACCTCGGTCCACAGCTTGGGTTCCACATGCGGCACAGGCGTCAGCTTGCCGAGGACACCGGCATTGCCGATCAGGATGTCGAGCTTCTTCCAGCGTTCGAAGATCGCCCCGCCGAGACGGTCGATGCCGGCGAAGTCATTGAGGTCGAGGGGAACGAGCGTTGCCGACGAGCCGACGGCCTTGACGGCATCATCGAGTTCCTCAAGCCCGCCCGTGGTGCGCGCCGTTGCCACGATATGCGCGCCTTCCCGCGCCAGGTGCAGGGCGGTGGCAAAGCCAAGCCCGCGTGAAGCGCCGGTCACCAGCGCGATTTTGCCTTCCAGCCGGCGTGCCACGCTTAGCCAGCCTCCGCCAACAGCGACAGTTGCTGCTTGGCGCTTTCACCGACAAGGTCAGTGAGGCGGGTTGGATACTCGCCAGTGAAACAATGGTCGGTGAACTGCGGCTGGGCATTGTTGCGCGCTTCGTAGCCCACGGATTTGTAAACGCCGTCAACCGAAAGGAAGGCGAGCGAAGTGACGCCGATGAACTCGCGCATTTCCTCGATGGTGTGCGTGGCGGCGAGCAGCGATTTCTGCTCCGGCGTGTCGATGCCGTAGAAATCCGGGTGCTTGATGGGTGGGCTCGCGATGCGCATGTGAACTTCGCGCGCCCCGGCCTCATACATCATCTTGACGATCTTGACCGAAGTCGTGCCACGCACGATGGAGTCATCGACGAGCAGCACCCGCTTGCCCTTGATGACGGCGCGGTTGGCATTGTGCTTGAGCTTGACGCCGAAGGAGCGGATCTGCTGCGTGGGCTCGATGAAGGTCCGGCCCACATAATGGTTGCGGATGATGCCAAGCTCGAAGGGCACGCCGAGTTCGGCGGCAAAGCCAAGGGCGGCGGGAACGCCAGAGTCCGGAATGGGGACGACGACATCGACATCTGCCGGGGCTTCCTTGGCAAGCTGGCGGCCCATCTGCTTGCGCACATTATAGACCGAACGCCCGCCCAGCACGGAGTC
>CAZUKI010000090.1:4150-8754 GCA_964620785.1 uncultured Aestuariivirga sp. | reverse complement strand
AGGCAGACGAGGGCATAGGCGCCCTCAAGCTGGCGCAGCGCCTCGATGAAACGGTCGACGAGTTTCGGCCGCTGTGAACGCGCCACCAGATGCAGGATGACTTCCGTGTCGGAGGTTGACTGGCAGATCGCGCCTTGCGCGATCAGTTCCTTGCGCAGCGTCAGTCCGTTGGTGAGGTTGCCGTTGTGAGCGACGGCAAAGCCGCCCGCCGCAAGTTCGGCAAAGAGCGGCTGCACGTTGCGCAGGATCGTCTCGCCAGTGGTGGAATAGCGCACATGCCCAAGGGCCGACTCGCCCTTCAGCCGCTCGATGGTTTTTTCCGAAGTGAAGTGGTCGCCGACCAGGCCGAGCCGCCGCTCGGAGTGAAAACGCCCCTCGTTGAAGGAGACGATGCCTGCCGCTTCCTGGCCGCGGTGCTGCAGAGCATGAAGGCCGAGTGCGGTGAGTGCTGCTGCGTCCTGATGGCCGTAAATTCCAAATACACCGCATTCCTCCCTGAGGAGGTCGCCGTCGAGGTCGAGATCGAAGCTGCTTGTCATTGCTGTGGTGCCTGGCCTTCGGCAGGAGCCTGCGTCTGGCCGTCGATCAGATTGTCGAGGCCCTGCGTCTGGCCGCTGCCATAGCTGGTTGCATTGTCTTCGGGAGGTGTCACGGCCCCTTCGGCACTGCCTTGAAGGGCCGCCTTGCTCAGCGTTTCGGCAATGTCGGGTGGCATCAGGCCGACGAGGAACTCACTCACGCCCTTCACGACGCCCAATGTCTGGGCATTGCGGATCCAGTCTTCCTGGGCCTGCGGCGGCTGCAGCCAGCTATAGAAAAGATAGGCGATGGCGACGAACACCAGGCCGCGGGCAAGGCCGTAAAGGAAACCCAGGGTGCGATCGAAGGCGCCGACCGAGGAGTCAACGACGCGGTCGGAAATCTTGACTGAAATGATCGAGACGATGATCAGCGTCACGAGGAAAGCCGCAGCGCCGACAATGATCTGCGCCAGGATGGGCTTGTCCACATAGGGCGTCACCAGGTCGATGGCCTGTTGCTGCTGCACGGCATAGTAGGCGGCAATGGCCGCAAGGCCCCAGGCGATCAGCGACAGGACTTCGCGGGTGAACCCGCGCGCCAGCGCCAGGATGCCGGACAGCACCATGATGCCAATGAGAATGAAATCGAAGATCTGAAACTGCATGCCGCACACCCGGTGAAATTTCGGTGCCCTTATAGGCAGGAACACCCGCGCTTTCCAGCACCTATTGGCGCTTATGAGATGGGCAGTCAGGCGATGCGGCGCAAGCCCTTGGCCCGCGAGGCGGCCCAGGCCACGAGATCAGCCACGGTTTCGAGGCTGCGCAATGAAACATCCTTAACACGGGGCATTTCGCCGCTGTTCGCCAGCACCGCTTCGTTCATCCCCAGTTTCTGGGCTTCCTTGAGTCGCGCCTCGGTCTGGCCCACGGCCCTGATGGCACCGGAAAGCGCAATCTCGCCGAACACAACTGTTCCGTGCGGAATGATCGTGTCAGTCATGGACCCAAGGATCGCCGCGGCAACGGCAAGGTCGGCGGCAGGTTCCCTGAGTTTCAGGCCGCCTGCGACATTGAGATAGACATCATGCTGACTGAGCGAGACGCCGGCCCTGGCCTCCAGCACGGCGAGAATCATCGACAGCCGATTCGAATCCCAGCCGACCGCCGTCCGCCGTGGCGTGCCGAGCGGTGATGGCGAGACCAGCGCCTGGATTTCAACGAGCAGGGGCCGCGTGCCCTCAACGCCCGCGAAAACCGCCGTGCCGGGGGCAGGGCGCTCTGATGTTCCCATGAACAGGCGCGACGGGTTGGTCACTTCCTTGAGCCCGCCATCGGACATCTCGAAGACGCCGATTTCATCGGTAGCGCCGAAGCGGTTCTTGACGGCGCGCAGGATGCGGAACTGGTGCCCGCGGTCGCCCTCAAAATAGAGCACCGCATCGACGAGGTGTTCAACGACCTTGGGGCCTGCAAGCTGGCCGTCCTTGGTGACGTGGCCCACCAGCAGCAGGCAGGAACCCTTCTGCTTGGCAAAGCGCACCAGCGCCTCGGACCCTGCCTTCAGTTGCGAGACTGTCCCCGGTGCTGCCTCGATCACCGGCGACCACAGAGTCTGGATCGAATCGATCACCACCACCGCAGGTGGCTCGCCGTCATTCAGCGTGGCAATGATGTCAGAGGTATTGGTTTCGGAGGCCAGCAGCACCGGCGCGTCGGAAAGCCCGAGCCGTTCCGCCCTGAGCCTGATCTGCGCGATGGCTTCTTCGCCGGAGACATAGACGACACGGCGGCCCTGCCGCGCCAGCGATGCCAGTGCCTGCAAGAGAAGCGTTGACTTGCCAATGCCAGGATCACCGCCGATCAGCACCGCAGAGCCCGGCACGAACCCGCCCCCGGCAACCCGATCAAGCTCCGGCATGCCGATGGCGATGCGCGGCGGCGCGGCGTTCTCGCCCTTGAGGCCCACGAGCTTTGCCGAACGGCCCCGGGGAAGGGCCTGGCCCTTGGCGCCTGATGCGGGCGCTTCGCGCGCTTCCTCGATGATGCTGTTCCACGATCCACAGCCGTCGCAGCGCCCCGACCATTTGCTCGACGTGGTGCCGCAGGATTGGCAGACAAAGTGTGAATTTGATTTGGCCATGGCCGGTTCCATAGCATGGAACATACAGAGAACGCAACAAAGTGATCGTCGCCAAGGCCATGAGTTTGCTTGACCATCGTTACAATTGGCGCTTGTCTACAAATCAAGCTGGTTTACGCCAGTCAAACAATTGGTACATACGTTACCAGGGAGACCTATCAGTATGAAAACATTGAAAAAACTGGCACTTGCCTCAGTTTTTGGCCTCACTGCAGTGGTTGGCGCCCAAGCCGCGACTCTCGATGACGTCAAGGCGAAAGGCGCAGTGAACTGCGGCGTCAGCCAGGGCCTCATCGGCTTCTCCAATCCGGACTCGAACAACAACTGGTCCGGCCTTGATGTGGACTTCTGCAAGGCCGTTGCGGCGGCCGTTCTCGGCGATGCCACCAAGGTGAAATATGCTCCCCTGAACGCCAAGGAGCGCTTCACTGCGTTGCAGTCCGGCGCCATCGACGTTCTCTCGCGCAACTCCACCTGGACCATGAGCCGCGACACCACGCTGGGTCTCTCCTTTGCCGGCGTCACCTATTATGATGGCCAGGGCTTCCTGGTGCCTGCCAAGCTCGGCGTGAAGTCGGCCCTCGAACTGGGCGGCGCCTCGGTCTGCACCCAGACCGGCACCACCACGGAGCTGAACCTTGCCGACTACTTCAAGGCCAACAATCTCGAATACAAGGTTGTTGCCTTCGAGAAGAACGAGGAAGTGCTCAAGGCCTATCAGGAAGGCCGCTGCGACGTGTTCACCACTGACCAGTCTGGCCTCTATGCTGAACGCCTCAAGTTCACCAATCCGGCCGAGCATGTGGTTCTTCCGGAAATCATCTCCAAGGAACCTCTGGGCCCTGTCGTCCGCCAGGGCGATGCGCAGTGGTTCAACATCGTGAAGTGGACCTATTTCGCGCTGCTCAACGCGGAGGAACTGGGTGTGACTTCCGCCAACGTGGATGAAATGAAGAACTCCGCCAACCCGGAGATCCAGCGTTTGCTGTCGGTCAACGTCAAGAACCCCGATGGCTCGGAAGCCGACAATGATTTCGGCAAGGGCATCGGCCTTGGCCCGGATTGGGCCTATAACATCATCAAGCAGGTGGGCAACTACTCGGAAATCTTCGAGCGCAATGTCGGCACCAACACCGACCTCAAGATTGCCCGTGGCAAGAACGCACTGTGGAAGGACGGCGGCCTGCAATACGCGCCACCCATCCGCTAACACTGCTTCGCGGGGCCCATTCACGAAAGTGGATGGGCCTCTTCGTTCACCTCTCATGGTGTGGGGCCGACCATGACTGCAGCCGACGACAAGCGATTCTCTTCACCAGCACCAAAGGCGCAAGCTGGCGCCGTGGACTGGCTCTATGATCCAAAACTTCGCGGCATCGCCAGCCAGATATTGGTGGTCCTGCTCATTGCCTGGGGTCTCTATGAGATCGTCATCAACACCCAGGCAAATCTCACCAAGCTCAACCAGAATTTCGGCTTTGATTTCCTGAACAGGGCCTCCGGCTTCGATCTTTCGACAGCCCTCATTCCATTCTCGTCCAATTCGACCTACGGCCGCGCCTTGCAGGTGGGCTTCCTCAACACCGCGTTGGTGGCCGTCATTGGCATTGCCCTTGCGACCATCCTGGGCTTCCTGATCGGTATCATGCGCCTCTCGAAGAACTGGGTCGTGTCGCGCTTTGCCACGCTCTACATCGAGATTGTCCGCAACATCCCGCTGCTGCTGCAGATCTTCATCTGGTACGCGCTGGTCTTGAAGCCACTGCCTGGCCCCAAGCAGGCCGTGAACATTGCCGACAGCGTTTTCATCAGCAACCGCGGCATCATCATGCCAAACCCGACCTTCGGGAACGGCGCATGGCTCGCCGTGGCGTTCCTGCTCGCAGCACTGGTCGGTACATGGTTCTACCGGCGCTGGGCGCGGGCAAAGCAGGAGGCGA
>CAZUKI010000090.1:0-4050 GCA_964620785.1 uncultured Aestuariivirga sp. | reverse complement strand
GGCTTCAACTTCCGCGGCGGCATGACCCTGGTGCCCGAGTTCATTGCCTTGCTGCTGGCTCTATCGATCTACACTGCGGCCTTCATCGCCGAGAACGTGCGCGCCGGCATCCTTGCTGTCAGTCACGGCCAGACTGAAGCCTCGCATGCGCTCGGTCTCGACAATGGCAAGACCCTGCGCCTTGTCGTGATCCCCCAGGCACTGCGCGTCATCATTCCGCCGACCGCCAGCCAGTACCTCAACCTGACCAAGAACTCGTCGCTTGCCGTCGCCATTGGCTATCCGGACCTCATGTATGCCGGCGGCACCGTGAACAACCAGTCCGGCAAGGCCATCGAGGTGTTCTCGATCCTGCTCGTCGTCTATCTCTCGACCAGCATCCTGACCTCGCTGCTCATGAACTGGTTCAATGCACGCATGAAGCTGGTGGAGCGCTGAAATGTCCATGAGTTACGTCCGCACCCAGGACGCACCCAAGCTTCCGGCACCCGCCAACACCGTTGGCTGGCAGGCAGCACTGCGTGAACGCCTGTTCCCGACGCCCCTGAGCGGTGTTGCGGCCATTGTGATCGGCCTCATCCTCGCCTGGGTGCTCTGGACCATCATCGACTGGGCCATCATTCGCGCTGTCTATGTGGCACCCGACCGGACCCTGTGCAACGTCGAGGGGGCAGGGGCCTGCTGGCCCTTCATCGGCGACAAGCTGATGCAGTGGATCTACGGCTTCTATCCCCATTCCGAGCGCTGGCGCGTCAACCTCGTCTATCTGATGGGCGCGCTGTCGCTTGCAGGGCTGCTTATTCCGCGCATTCCCTACAAGGGCTGGAACGCCATCTTCTTCTTCGTCATCTATCCGGTCATCACATTCTTCCTGCTGCTCGGCGGCAGGTTCGGCCTTCCCTATGTCGAAACCTCGCAATGGGGCGGCATGCTGGTGACTCTGGTTCTGGCGGTGACGGCAATCGTGGCGTCCGTTCCCATCGGCATTCTTCTGGCGCTGGGGCGCCGTTCCGAAATGCCGGTGGTGAGCCTGCTTTCGACGATCTTCATCGAAGTGGTGCGCGGCGTGCCCTTGATCCTCGTGCTCTTCATGGCCGCAAACATGTTCCCGTTGTTCATGCCGCCGGGCGTCAACCCCGACAAGCTGCTCAAGGCAGTGATCGGCACGGCACTCTTTGCCTCGGCCTACATGGCGGAAGTGATCCGCGGCGGCCTCCAGGCAATTCCCAAAGGCCAGTATGAAGCCTCGAAGGCGCTGGGCCTCCCCTACTGGAAGATGATGGGTCTTATCGTCATGCCCCAGGCCCTCAAGATCGTCATTCCGGGCATCGTCAACAACTTCATCGGCCTGTTCAAGGACACCAGTCTCGTCACCGTGGTTGGCATCTTCGACCTGCTCGGCATCGTGCAGTCGGGCTTCAATGATCCCAAATGGGCCAGCGCCCAGACCGGCAACACGGGCTACTTCGCCCTGGCCCTGATCTATTGGGTCTTCTGCTTTGGGATGTCGCGTTACTCCATGTACATCGAGCGCAAGCTCAACACCGGACACAAGAGGTAAGCAATGGCACCTGAGGCAAACTTCGCGGTTGAGATGAAGGACGTCAACAAATGGTATGGCCAGTTCCACGTCCTGCGCGAAATCAACCTGCAAGTCAGGAAGGGTGAGCGCATCGTGATCTGCGGGCCCTCCGGCTCCGGCAAGTCCACCATGATCCGCTGCATCAACAGGCTTGAGGAACATCAGCAGGGGGACATCATCGTCGATGGCATTCCGCTGACCGCCAATCTCAAGAACATCGATGATGTGCGCCGCGAAGTCGGCATGGTCTTCCAGCACTTCAACCTGTTCCCACACCTGACGGTGATGGAGAACTGCACGCTGGCCCCAATCTGGGTGCGCAAGATGCCAAAGGCGGAAGCCGAAGCGACTGCCATGAAATTCCTGACCCGCGTCAAGATTCCGGAGCAGGCCAACAAATATCCGGGACAGTTGTCTGGTGGCCAGCAACAGCGCGTGGCCATTGCCCGTTCGCTCTGCATGAATCCCAAGATCATGCTGTTTGACGAGCCCACTTCGGCGCTTGATCCCGAAATGATCAAGGAAGTGCTGGAGGTCATGGTCGATCTCGCCCAGGGCGGCATGACCATGCTCTGCGTCACGCATGAAATGGCCTTCGCGCGCCAGGTTGCGAACCGCGTGATCTTCATGGACCAGGGACAGATTGTTGAAGAAAATGAACCCAACGAGTTCTTCAACAATCCCAAGAGTCCGCGCACCAAGCTGTTCCTCGAGCAGATTCTCCACTGATCGGACTCCTGCTGGCCCGGGATGACAAATTTGTGAGTTGTCCGGTCACACATCTCTTCTAGGCTCTTTGCTGTTTGAGAGGAGGATGACCCATGACCATGACCAAGATGATTGCGGGACTGGCCCTTGCCACGTTGGCCTGCGCCGCCCCCGCCGCCAACGCCCATGCACAATCCGCCGACATGTCGTTCTTTGTGACCAGCGCCAACCCCGGCAAGGGCGGTGATCTCGGCGGCCTTGAAGGTGCCGATGCCTACTGCGCAACCCTTGCCAAGGCGGCGGGCGCGACGAAAACCAACTGGCACGCCTACCTTTCAACCACCGGCCAGCAGGGTGAGGCCGGCATCAATGCCCGTGACCGTATCGGGCCGGGGCCCTGGCAGAACGTGAAGGGCGTAGTGATCGCCACCTCCGTTGCGGAACTTCATTCCGACAAGAACAATCTCAACAAGGAAACCGCGCTCACCGAGAAGGGTGAAGTGGTGAAGGGCCGTGGCGATGAACCCAATTCCCACGACATCCTCACAGGCTCTGATCCCGACGGAAACTATTCGACGGCGGGTGGCGATACCACCTGCAAGAACTGGACGTCGAGCACCGATGGTTCGGCCATCGTCGGCCATCATGATCGCATGGGCCTGAAGCCGACGCGCCATATGATGTCATGGAACTCTTCCCATGGCTCGGCCGGTTGCAGCAACGAGGCCTTCGTCAAGACAGGCGGGGCGGGGAAATTCTACTGCTTCGCGCAGTAGCAACTGTCTCCCAGGAGGGCGCAGCCGGTCTGCGTCCGGAGGGGCCGGACCATCAATGGTTCGGTCCCTTTTTTGTGCCCTGCAGCAAAACTGACATCTCTCTGCAACAATAGATGATGCAGCGTCCGGGGCCTCACGGCTTGAGTCGCCGCAATTCCGCCGCGCATTGGAGCTTTGACAGGCGCGCGGAGGGTGGCACCATGCACAAGATTCTCAGAAAGGGACGTTCCATGACTTTCATTCGAGCAGCGGCAGCAGGTTTTGCCGTGCTGATGGCTTTTGCTTCGCCAGCAGCCTTTGCCCAATCAAACGAGCTTCGCCCGATAGGCCAGGTGCAGTTTGATCCTGAACCTTTGGGCGTGCAGTCGGATGTGTTCCAGATCCGTCCCGAGGATCGCCGCATTCGCGCCCTGCGCATCCAGGTGCGTCGCGGTGCTGCCGACATCCGTGCCCTGACCGTTACCTATGGCGATGGCCGCAGGGAGACAGTGCGGGTGCGCCAGAGCCTCGCCGACGGCGAGCGCTCTGACTTGTTCCGCCTGAATGAGCCGCGGCCGGTGCGCTCGATCGAGATCAGCTATGTGCCGCGAGGGCCCGTGACGCTGGTGCTGCTCGCAGACTCGCGCCGCCAGCCGCAGGCGGAATGGACCGAGCTTGGCTGCAAGTCCGTCGGCTTCCTCATCGATCGTGACGTGATCCGCCTTGATACGCAGGACCGCTTCCGGGCCTTGCGCCTCAGAAGCGCCGGCTATGACATCAAGCTTGAGGAAATGGGCGTGCGCTACGGCAATGGCGTGCGTGACCGCTATGTGATCCGCACGGTCATTCCGAGCAACGGCCGGACCGGGCAGATCGATCTGCGCGGCGAGGCGCGCCGCATCCGCGAAATCGACCTGCTTTACAGTTCGGGCGTCATCAGCAACGTCAAGACCAAGCTCTGCGTCGATGGTCTCATGGTCGACGAGCAATGACCTGAAAGATGTG
>CAZUKI010000089.1:0-10325 GCA_964620785.1 uncultured Aestuariivirga sp. | reverse complement strand
TCGGAGTGTAGCGCAGTCTGGTAGCGCACCTGCTTCGGGAGCAGGGGGTCGGAGGTTCGAATCCTCTCACTCCGACCAATTCCCCAAAACCTCTTACTTGCGTGCGAGAAGTGCGCCCGCTGCGGGAACGGCAAGTCCCGCCACCACGGCCTTGAGCAGGTCGCCGATCACGAAGGGATAAAGGCCCCACGACACCGCCGACGACATGGCGGTTGCGGCATCCATTGCCATGGAAGCAGAGGCCCAGATGGCCAGCCAGATCAAGCCCGGCACATAGATGAGAGCAGCGCCCGCAAGGGTTGCGGCGACAGTCGTTGCGGCGGTGTTGGCCCAGCCCTTCTCCACCAGCTTTCCGACGGCCCAGGCGGCAATGATGAAGCCCACCACATAGCCCATGGAACTGGCTGGCAGGAGATAGCTGAGCTTGTCGTCAAAGAGGCCGGACCTTGCATCGGCAAAGAACGGCAGGCCAATGGCGCCTTCAAGGGCATAGAGGCCGAGCGTTGCCGCACCGAGCCTTGCACCATAGGCGGCGCCCACCGCTAGAACCGCCAAAGTCTGCAGTGTCATGGGGACAGGCCACATGGGCACTGTCACCTGAGCAGCGCCTGCCACGACGAGGCTTCCGGCCAGGGCAAGCACAATCATGCGCAACCATGCCTGGGCCGAAGTCTCCGGCCAGATGCGGCTGGCCAAGGTACCAGAACGGGTGCTGGCGAGTGTCGATGCGGTCATGGCGGGTTCCTCTGTTTTTCGTTGCGGCCCGCTTTAGCGGCGGCCCGCCCAGTTCGCAATGGCAATGACTTCGCGATTGAGAATGCCCGCCGGGTCGGCGAGTTGATCCAGGATTGTGTAATGATTGATGCCGGGCAGAGACAGGACATTGGGCTGAAGCTGCTTCCAGGCCGCGGCAAGGTCGCGGGACTGGCGATGGAACTCTTCCGGTTCGTCACCGCCGACTGCCAGCAGCAACGGGGCGGCGGTCTTCGGTTCCGCGGTGAGCAGGTTGAGCGATGCCGCGGACTCCACCGTCAGGCCAAGGGCCTTGTTCATGGTGGTGTGGATGAGAGGGGCGACGTCAAAGACACCCGACAGCGAGACGACACCGGAAATGGGATTCTCCGGCAGGTTGAACTCCCGCCAGGGTGTTGCAAGGTGCAGCGCCGCCATGTGGCCTCCGGCCGAATGGCCGGTGACGATGATGACGCGGCGCTCGTCTTCGCTCAGGATGTGGCGCCAGAGATTGGCAAAGGCCCGCTGCACGCTGTGCCGGATGTGCAGGAGCGGCAGGTCGGGCGCCAGCGGATAGTTGACGAGCGCCACGGAATAGCCCTGCCCCACGAAGCCTTCGGCAACAAAGGAAAACTCCAGCTTGGAAAAGAGCTGCCAGTAGCCGCCGTGGATGAAGACCACTGTTCCCCTGGCGTTTGCGGCGCGGAACAGGTCAATGTTCTCCCGCGGGTGCGGACCATACTTGAAATCACCCAGCGGCAGCAGGCGTTCACGCGCCGCCGCAGAGCGCGCCCGCCAGCCGGGGGCGACTGCGGCCGAATTCTTCACCGTCAGGCTGGGCTTGTATTGCACTTCGTGCCAGTCGTTCACGCTGCCCATGGTGCTACTCCCAGTTCCATGACGCGCGCTAGGTTCTGATTGTGAACGGCGCGGTAGGGTTCGAAAAGACTGACCCAGCCGCGCGACAGCGGCCCGGCGATCAGTTCTTCCAGCGGCTGTGCGCGAAGCGCGGCATCGCCGTGGCATCTCTTCAGGATGCGGATGTACTGCTGCTGTGCCTTGATCAAACCAAGATCATAACCGCCAGCAGAAATGATATCGGGATCGCCGTGGTTCGGCAGGATGAAGGCGGGCTTCAGCGCCGCGAGCCTGTCGAGGTCGGCCAGATGCGTGTCGAACTCGGCCGGCTCACCGACATAGGTCACGGTGTCTTCCATGGTGTCGCCGGCCAGAAGCACGCCCATGTCGGGAATCCAAATCACGGTGGCATCGTCGCTGTGGATGTTGGCTTCGATCAGTTCAATGCGAAGGTCGCCGAGCTGCATCTGCTTGCGGCCTTCGAACAGCGTGTCGGGCAGGATAAGCGGATTGATGGCGGGTGGTCCGTGGTGCCTGCCGCCTTCAATCGCTTCCTTGTGCTGGCGCAGATGCTCGAAGGTGCGGCGGTTGGCGATGACCGGACAATCGGCGAAGGCCTCGGTGCCTGCCACATGGTCGAGGTGCCAATGGCTCAGCACGACGGTGATGCGCGTTGCGCCGCGTGCGGCGAGCGCCTCACGGATGAACCTGGCGTGCGCAACCGTGATATGGCTGTCATAGACGATGGCCTCATCGCCACGGATAATGGCGTAGCTCGCTATGCCCAGCGAAAGTGCGCCGTCGTCGACCCAGTTGTAACCGGCGGCAAACTGGTGGCCCGGCACACGGCCATCATAGAAGGCGAGAATGCCGGGCTGCGGTTCCAGCACGCGCACATGTTTCAGCAAATCATCAGTCATGCAGTGCTTCTTGCACCTTTCGCTGCAAGCGAGGCAAGACGTCGGCCGCAAACCACGGATTGGCCTTGAGCCAGACGCCGTTGCGCGGCGAAGGGTGCGGCAGCGGAACAGTGCTGCCGCCGTCCCAGGCGCGCACGCGGGCTGTCAGGTTTGCATCGGCGCTGTGCGGCAGGTGCCAGGCATGGGCATACTGGCCGATCACCAGCGTGAGGCGGATGTTGGGAAGCTGCGCCAGCAACCTCGCGCGCCAGGTGCTGGCACAAAGCGGGCGCGGCGGCAGGTCACCTCCCTTGCCGGTGCCGGTGCCGGGAAAACAGAAACCCATGGGCAGGATGGCGAGGCTTCGCTCATCGTAGAAAGTCTCATGGTCAATACCCATCCAGCGGCGCAAATTGTTGCCAGAGGGATCGTCAAAGGGCCTGCCCTTGTGATGGGTGATGCGTCCCGGTGCCTGACCCGCAACGAGGATGCGCGCCTCCTCATGCAACTGGAAGATCGGCCGCGGGCCAAGCGGCAGGTCCACGCAGAGTGCGCAGGCCCGCAACTCGGCAAGGGTCTCTGAAAAATCTTCGGTCATGGCTGGTGGCAATCCTAACGCCAAAATGCTGGCGGCGCGATGCGCCCGATGCACTAGCCGCGCGGGTCGATGGGCGTGATGGCGCCGAGGCCCAAGGCGTCTTCGGTGAATTTTGCGACCTGCAGCAACCCTGCATCGCCACGGTTGCGGCCGATGATCTGCAAACCCACCGGCAGCCCCGAAGCGGTGAAGCCACAGGGAATTGAAATTGCCGGGCACATGGACAGAGTCGCCACCGCAACGATCAGCAGCCAGTCGATATAGCTTTCAAACTCGACACCCGCGCAGCGCTTCACATAGCGTTCCTCGACGGGAAACGGCGGCACGATGGTCGTTGGGCACAACAGGGCGTCGTAACGTTGCAGAAATGAATCCATGGCGTGGAACAGCCCGGCGCGCTGCGCCTGGGCCCGGCCAATGTCTTCGCCGGAGAGGCGCAAGCCTTTTTCGATGTTCCAGATCACTTCGGGCTTGAGCAGGTCACGGTGTTTCTCGAGCAGCGGCAGCATGCCCGCTGCATAACTGGCGGCGCGCAGCACCTGGAAGCAGTTCATGGCAGAGGCAAGGTCCGGGTGAACTTCCTCGACAACCACCCCTGCGGCCTCCAGTTTCCGGGCCGCAGCCAGAACCAGATCGGCCACTTCGGGATCAACCGGCGTGATGCCGAGATCGCGCGACACGGCAATTCGTTTCGGCTTAGAAACTGATTCAAGGTGTGACCGGAAGCTCTTGTTTTCCTTGGGCAAGGACAATGGGTCACCGGGCTCTGCGCCGCTCATGGCATCGAGCATCAGGGCAAGGTCGGTGACGTTCCGGGCCATCGGCCCTTCGACGCCAAGCGTGCCGTCGATGGTCGTTCCCGGCGTGCAGGCAACGCGGCCGGGCGTTGGCCGGAGGCCTACGATACCGCAGAAGCTCGCCGGGTTCCGAAGCGAGCCGCCGAGGTCGGAGCCGTGGGCGAGCCAGGCCATGCCGGATGCAAGTGCAGCACCAGCACCACCGGATGAACCGGAGGGTGTCATGGCAACGTTCCACGGGTTGCGGGTGATGCCAAAGACGTCATTGAAGGTCTGGGCGCCGGCGCCGAATTCAGGGGTGTTGGACATGGCGTAGATGAGCCCGCCCTCACCTTCGAGATGCTTCACCAGAATGTCGCTGTCCTCGGCGATGCGATCAGCGAAGATGCGCGAGCCTTGTGTCGAGCGCACGCCCGCCACGTCAACCAGGTCCTTGATGGGAACGGGCAGGCCGCAGAGCGTGCCGCGCTCTGCCACCGGCTTCTTCATCAGGTCGCGGGCATGGGAACGGGCACGGTCGAAGCACAGCGTCACCAGCGCATTGAGCCTCGGATTCACCTCGGCGATGCGCCGCTCCAGCGCAGCAAGGCAGTCGAGTGGCGTGACGTCACCCTGCCTCAGTGCGGCGACGACTGCCGTCGCTGTCTGCCGGACGAGATCCGTCACCGCAGGGCCATCGCAAGTTCCGGGCTCAGCCAATAGGGCGGCAGCCAGCCCGCGATGTTGCTGAAGGGCAGGACTTCCGGTTTCAGGGCGATGCCGAGTGTTCCTTCCATGAAGGCGCGGCGCTTCTCCACCCTGCCCCACATTTCCGGGAACTTGGCCTGAAGCTCGGCGCGCAGGTCTTCGTCGGCAAGGGCAATGCCGTCCTCGATGTTGCTCGTGAAATAGCCGGTGCCGGTTGCCGGGATGATGTCGCACTGCAGGGCCATGCCGGAGCGCAGCTTCACCTTGCTCTTCTTCTTGATGGGCGAGTGCAGCCATTCATCGAGATGGATGAGGTGGCCGGGATTGAGGCCGATACCGAAGAAGGGGTCGCCAAGCTGGTCCATGACAATCTTGTAGATGTCACCACCCTTCACGCCAATGCCGATCGCTGCATACCAGGACGCCGCAGCCGTGAAGTATGGTGCGACGAGCTTTTCAAGATAGCCGTCGGCACCGGATGGCAGGCCCATGGCGTCCTTGACCAGGAAGCCGGCGCGACAGTTGAGGGCGCCCATCAGGCCATGGCCCACGACAATGGGATCACCCTCCTCCAGCTTGCGCATGGATGGGCTTGGCAAGCCATATTTGGCCTTAGGACCTGCGCACATGTTGATGTGGGTGGAGAGCGGAAAGCCATCGAGCTGCAGGTTGCGGCAGGCTTCATACTCCGTGAGGCCGGGCCGTGCCCCGAGGATGAAGCGCTTCAACGCATTGGAGGCAAGGGTTGCAGCAAATTCGAAGCGCGCCAGTTGCTCGGCCTCGTTGATGGCGCGCAGGCCATCGACCGGGTTCATAAACATCTGCGCGGCATTGGCCACATCCCCGAAGCGCTTCAGGGTCTTCACCAGGTAATGCGGCGTCTCGAACCACTGGTCGTCGACGATGCCGTGCTCGGTCTCCATGCCTTTCCAGCCGGCAATGCCGATGCGCATGCCCTTCTTCAGCCCTGCCGCCTTGAGGAGCTTGTGCAGCGGCCGCTCCTGGTCGCGGGGCTGGCCCATGAGGCTCAGGTGCTGCCAGAGCACGCGCTCGAAATTGCCCTCCGCGGTTTCCGCGTAAGGATAGCCTTCATTACCTGCAAAGAGCACCGGAAGGCGCCCCGGCACCACCACATAGAGCGCTTCCTCGAAGCGCGGATCATAGCCGCTCGCCCAGGAGATATTGGCCACATGCTCGCGGTCGCCATAGATCACCAGCGCGTCATATCCGGCCTTGGCCATGGCCTTGAGCAGCCGCCTGTGACGCCGCTCATAAAGTTCGCGGCCCAATTGAGGCTCGACGCCCGGCGCGCCGAAATCCGGCAGTGAAACAGAAACCAGCTGTGCTTTCGCCATACGCCACTCCAATCACAAACGCCTCACTGAACAGGGTTCCCGCGTCACAATCAACTCCCGGGCAACTCCCGGGCAACTCCCGGGCAACACCCGGGCAACACCCCGGAAATCCTGGCCTCCTGCATTCCCGGCAGACCCATGCAAAAACCACGGCAACTGGCTCCATCGGCATGATTTGCCTGTCTGCGGCGCGCAGCGTAAAAGCCCGCCAAACCTCAGGAGACAATCATGAACGCACCCGTCACAGCCCCCATTGGAAACAACAAGGAATGGGTGGAGCGCCGCGCCAAGGCGGTGTCGCGGGGCATCGGCATGGGTGCCCCGGTCATGGCTGCGAAGGCCGAGAATTCCGAGATCTGGGACATCGAAGGCAACCGCTACATCGATTTCGGCGGCGGCATCGCGGTCGTCAACACCGGCCACCGCCATCCGCTGGTGATGAAGCGCGTCTATGAGCAGCTTGAAAAGGTCACCCACACCTGCGCGATGGTGATGCCCTACACGCCCTTCATCGAGGTGTGCGAGAAGCTCAATGCGGTTGCGCCCATTTCCGGCGAGAAGAAGTCGGCGCTGGTCACCACCGGCGCCGAGGCAGTCGAGAACGCCATCAAATATGCCCGCGCCTATACCGGGCGCAGCGATGTCATCGCCTTCCACGGCGGCTTCCACGGGCGCACGCTTCTCGGCATGTCGCTCACCGGCAAGGTCGTTCCCTACAAGGCCAAGTTCGGCCCCATGGCGCCGGGCATCTGGCATGTGCCCTTCCCCGTCGCCCACAAGGGCATCACCGTCGAGGATGCCATCCACGGCATCGAGCTTCTCTTCAAGTGTGATGTGGAACCGCAGCGTGTCGCTGCCATCATCATCGAGCCGGTGCAGGGCGAAGGTGGCTTCTACATCGCGCCCAAGGAACTGATGGTGCGCCTGCGCAAGCTTTGCGACGAACATGGCATCCTGCTCATCGCCGATGAAATCCAGTCCGGCTTCGGCCGCACCGGCAAGTTCTTCGCCATGGAACATTTCGGCGTCGAACCCGACCTGATGACGGCAGCGAAGTCACTGGCCGGCGGTTTCCCGCTGGCTGCCGTTGTCGGCAAGGCGGCAATCATGGATGCGCCGGACCCGGGCGGCATCGGCGGCACCTATGCCGGCAATGCCATCGCCTGCGCCGCCGCACTCGGCGTCTTCGAGGCCTTCGAGACGGAAGGCCTGCTACAGAAGGCAGAGAAGCAGGGCCAGATCATCATGAAGCGCCTCAAGGACATCAAGTCCAAGGGCAAGGGCATGGCGATGGGCGATGTGCGCGGCCTCGGCGCCATGTGCGCCTTCGAACTGGTCAAGGCGCATGGCAGCAACGAACCCGATGCCGGTGCCGCAAAGGCACTGGCCGCCAAGTGCCTGGAGCGCGGCCTGCTCATCCTCACCTGCGGCGTCTATGCCGACACGGTGCGCATGCTGACACCGCTCACGGCGTCGGAAGCGGTCCTCACCGAAGGCCTCGACATCCTCGAAAGTGCCATACTGGGCAACTGATCGGATAACTGATCTGGCAACTGCTGCCGGAACGTCAGCCGCATGGCTCGTTCCGGCCCTGCTGCCTGCCCTGCGCCAAGTCACCCCTAATCAAGCCACCCCTAATAGTGCGGCGGCTTGGTGATGGGCGGTGCTTCCTGGGTCTCAAGATCGCGCAGTTCATCGTTGAGCCTGCGCAACTGCCGTTCCAGGGCCTCGATCGACTTCCACTGGGTGGTGATGACCTCGTTCAACTCGGCGATGGTCTTGTCGTGGTGCGTGAGGCGCACTTCAAGTTCGTCAATCCTTGCTTCAAGGCCTGCCATCATGTGCTCCGCTGCGTCTGGGCCTCGATGTGTAACGCCTTCCTGGCCGTTGCGGTAGCGTCATTGCGCGTTGCAGCGCGCCTCAATATGCTTGGCGCATGTCGCTTGAATCCTACCTTGCCTTCACCACCGCAATGCTGATCCTGCTGGTGATCCCCGGCCCCACGATCCTGCTTGTCGTGTCCTACGCCCTGGGACAGGGCTGGCGGGCGGCACTGCCCACGGCAATCGGCGTGGCGCTCGGTGATTTCACGGCAATCACCCTGTCGCTGTTCGGTGTCGGCGCCCTGCTGGCTGCCTCGGCGACGCTGTTCACGGCCCTGAAATTGATCGGTGCCGCCTATCTCTTCTATCTCGGTTTCAAGCTTTTCCGGGCCGGGGGCACGCTTCATGTGCAGCCTGTCAGCAACAAGGCCTCGAAGCTGAAGATGGTTGGCCACGCCTGGATTGTCACGGCACTCAACCCCAAGAGCATCACCTTCTTTGTCGCCTTCGTGCCGCAGTTCGTGGATCACTCCATTCCCTTCCTGCAACAGGCAATCATTTTCGAAGCGACGTTCCTGGTCCTCGCCTTCGGCAATGCGCTTGCCTATGCCTTCTTCGCTTCGCGGGCCCGCGACAAGTTTGCAAATCCCGGCATGATCAGGATTTTCAACCGCACCGGCGGCACGCTGCTCATGGGGGCTGGTGCCGCGGCGGTTGCCATTCGTAACTAGTTCCTTACCCTTTGCTCAAATTTTCCGGGTTTCTTCCAGAACTCTTCAATCTTGCAGTGATATTCAGCCTGGATTGGTTGGGGAGTTAGATTCATGCAGTCGGAAAAGCTGTTCATGTTTGGCGGCGCGGCGGTCCTGATCGTCGCGGCCTTGCTCGGCGTCAATTCCATGTTGAATGCGAACGCATTGAATGATGAACGCATCGATGGCATCAACAAGGCACGTTCAATCGGCGCCATTATTGCGCAGGACGAAGCAACCTTCGGCACGACATTCCGGGATCTGGCGACGGGCTGCGTCGCTCAGGCAACGGATGCAAAGCTGCCGAATGCCGTGCTCGACTATTATGTGCAGGGTTTCAAGGCGTCGGTCACACGCGCCTCGGATGAAAACTACACGCCACAAAGCAACGGGCGCTGGTTCCTCGAAGCACAGCGGGCGACTGAAAAGGAACATCCGCTCCCTGAAGCCGTGCTCGCCAAGCTTGACACTGCCGATCGGGCCAATGTCGAAGGCGCCATGACTGAAATCAGCAGCAAGCTGGTTACCGTCGGAGACTGCCTGGTGGAAGCGTCCTTGCCGCAGTGATGGCAGGCATGCCGCGGGGCGGGATTGCCGTAGCACCGCAACATGCCTAGTTTTCGCTGCCGTGTTGACGAGCCTTTCATCCCGCCCGACCCTTGAGCCTGCAGGCCTTGGCCACAATGGCGGACCGGCGCTCGATGAGCAGCCCTTTGCCTGGGGCGATGCGCCGATCAGCGTCTATTTTGCCTGGAAGCGTGCCCATGATGGCGTGTGGAAAGATGTCTCCGTTCAAACCGTGAAGCGCCGCCTCAAGTCAGCCGAGGCACTTGGCCTCACCTATGAGGAATATGTCCTCGAACTTCTCTTCAATGGCCGGCACCTGCAGCGCGAGGACGTCACGCGCATAGCGGCCATCAAAGCCCAGAGACGCCTGCAATGACCGATCTTGCCTTGACGGAAACGCTGGAGCGCCTGCTGCTCCATGTCTGGCCATCGGTTGAAACAGTTCCGGCATCGGCCGGGCCCGCCTGGGTGTTGCGCTTTGCCCATGGCTATTCAAGCCGCGCCAACTCGGCGGCGGCGATAAGTGCGGGTGCGGTGGTCGGGCCCGCCATCTTGCGCGAGGCCGAAAACTATTTCAGCAGCCATGGCCTGCCGGCAACATTCCGCATCACGCCGCTCGTCACAGCAGCTTCCATCCCTGTGCTCGAGGCGCATGGCTATGTGCGGAAGGACGAAGCTATCACCATGACGGCGAGCCTCGATGCGCGTTCCACGCGACTAGCGGGCGACATCGTCATGCGCGATGAAGCGGATGATCCGTGGCTTTCAGGCGTGACGGCACTCAACACCGATGAAAGCAAGCGCAACCCGGCGCATCTCAAAGCCATCACCAGCCGCATGGAGCAGCCCGTTGCCTTTGCCAGCATCGCGCATCAGGGCATTGCCAGCGGCTATGCGATCTGCGCCATCCGGGATGGCTGGGCAGAACTGGGCTCGATCATCATTGCCCCGCAGGCGCGTGGCCGCGGCCTCGGGCGCAAGCTTGTCGCCGGGCTGCTGCATTGGGCTTCAGAAAACGGCGCCGCGCGCGCCTTCCTGCAGGTCGATGCCGACAACAGCGCGGCAATCGCACTGTATCGTTCGCTCGGTTTTGCCGATTGCTATGCCTACAGCACCTGGCGGAAGCCGCGCCCCGCTGTCGCCGCGGTCACGGGTCGAGGTGAAAGACCTGGGCCACGCTCCGGCCCGACTTGAGTTCGGCAATCCATTTGCTTTCAAGTGCGAGCTTGTCCTCGGCCTTGCTGATGAGGGCGAGAG
>CAZUKI010000088.1:5792-10486 GCA_964620785.1 uncultured Aestuariivirga sp. | reverse complement strand
GCAACATCGACCTGTGTCGCACTGCCGCAATTGAGCCGGAATCCTGTGATTTCTACACATAACTTGCACCGGTGTCGGGCAACGATGGCGGGGAGTTGCCCATCACCCCGCAAAATTGTTAAAGGATGGCGCGGTAGACAGTTTCCATGACAGTGAACAAACATACGTGCCTCTTGCGCGCTTTTGCCATTGCAGCGCTAACCCTGTTGGTTTCGGCCGGCACAGCCAGGGCTGAAGGCGAGGTTTCGCTCGGCAAGTTCGAAACATGGGAAGCCTTCACCTATGACACGCCGGAATCCAAGGTCTGCTACGTCTTTGGCGCGCCCGCCAAAAGCCAGACCAGCCGCAAGGCTAAACGTTCCGAGGTCTATTTCATGGTGACCCACTGGCCGGGCAAGAAGGTCAAGGGCCAGCCATCAACCATGATCGGCTACAAGTTCAAGGACGGCGCTGATGTCACGCTCACCGTGGGTGACAAGGATTTCGTCCTTTATCCCGTGGGCGAACTCGCCTGGACCGACAAGGCAGAAACCGAGCGCGCCATCCTCGCCGCCATGAAGGCTGGCAAGGCCATGACCGTCAAGGGCGTCTCCCAGCGCGACACGGAGACAGTCGACACTTATCCACTGGCAGGCTTCACGGCGGCCCTGGGCGCCATCGACAGTGCCTGCAAGTAAGCGAGCCGCCGGATTTCTTGCGGCGCTGTTCCTCGCCATCGCGCCGGCCACCGCGTTAAGCGAATCATCCTGCAGCGGCGTGCGCTTCGAGGAGCAGAATTATTCCACCTGCCGCTCGGGTGCCGCGGGTCTTACCCTCGAAACCTTCAGCCTCAGCAAATCGGGCGAGCCTTACCGCTACTTCTTCGGGCTTGAGCAGGAGTTGAAGGACGAAGGCAAGGTCCTGCGTTTTGCCATGAATGCCGGCATGTTCAACGAGGACTTCCGGCCCATCGGTCTCTACATCGAGGAAGGCAGGCAGGAGAAGCGCCTGAACCGCCGCAACGGCGGCGGCAATTTTCATCTGAAGCCAAATGGCGTCTTCTACATCCTTGGCGGCAAGCCGGGCGTCATGGAAACCGAGGCATTTGCCAAGTCCGGCCTGAAGCCGGACTATGCCAGCCAGTCAGGCCCCATGCTGGTTGTCGACGGCAAGATTCATCCGCGCTTCTCCGAGACCGGCACGTCGCGCAAGCTCCGCAACGGCGTTGGCATCGACGCGAAGGGCAATGCCGTGTTTGCCATTTCCGAAGCACCCGTCACCTTCTACGAATTCGCCAAGCTGTTCCGCGACGGCTTCAAATGCCGCAATGCCCTGTTCTTTGATGGCTCGGTGTCATCCCTTTACGCCAGGGAACTGGGACGCAATGACACCTTCCTGCCTCTGGGGCCCATGGTCGGCGCCTTCGAAAGCCAGTAAGAGGCCGCCATGGCCACGCTCATTTCCTCATTGCCGGAACGCTACATCCAGAACGACATGCGGCCCTCGCTCGTCGGCCTGTCGCGGGCCGAACTCATGGCGGCACTCGGCAGTCTTGGCGTTCCGGAGAAGCAGCAACGCATGCGGGCAGGCCAGATATGGCACTGGATCTACCACAAGGGCGTCACTTCCTTCGCCGCGATGACCAACATCGCCAAGGACCTCCGCGAAAAGCTGGAGGAAAGTTACCAGATCGCGCGGCCTGAAATCGTCACCGAGCAAAAATCCTCTGACGGCACGCGAAAGTGGCTTCTCCGCCTGGCACCGGACGAGCGTGGCCAGCGCCACGAAATCGAGTGCGTCTATATCCCCGAGGAAGATCGCGGCACCTTGTGCATCTCCTCGCAGGTGGGCTGTACCCTGACCTGCACCTTCTGCCACACTGGCACCCAGAAGCTCGTACGCAACCTGACAGCCGAGGAGATCGTCGGCCAGATCATGCTGGCCCGCGACCGCATCAACGACTGGCCCGACGACCTTGCAGCCAACCAGCAGCCACCCACTTCGGGCCGCTACATCACCAATGTCGTCCTCATGGGCATGGGTGAGCCGCTCTACAATTTCGACCATGTCAGGCAGGCCATGGAAATCGCCTCTGATGGTGAAGGCATTTCTCTGTCCAAACGGCGCATCACCCTGTCAACGTCGGGCGTAGTGCCAGAGATCGTGCGGGCCGGCGAGGAGATCGGCACCATGCTCGCCATCTCGCTTCATGGCACCACTGATGAGATCAGGAACAAGCTGGTTCCCCTCAACAAGAAGTATCCGATCAAGGAGCTGCTGGATGCCTGCCGCGCTTATCCCGGCCTTTCCAATGCAAGGCGCATCACCTTTGAATATGTGATGCTCAAGGGCGTCAATGACACTGTCGCTGATGCAAAGCGGTTGGTGCAGTTGCTCAAGGGAATTCCCGCCAAGGTCAACCTCATTCCCTTCAATCCGTGGCCCGGCACGCAGTATGAGTGTTCGGACTGGGAGACCATCGAGGCTTTTGCCGAGATCCTCAACAAGGCGGGCTATGCCTCGCCCGTCCGCACCCCGCGCGGACGTGACATCATGGCAGCCTGCGGACAACTGAAGAGCGAGAGCCAGAAGCTGCGCGCCAGGGAACGCCTGCAAAGCACCGGAGGCAGCGCCCCGGTCTAGGTTCTTGTCCTGCCGGAAAGGTCAAAAATGGCTGGAAACGTCAAGGCATTCAAGCATTTTGGAGTGACGCTCAAGAACGAGCGCTGGAGTTGGTCGGGACGCAACGACAAGGGCGATGTGGTGCTGCTGTTGTGGACGGATGAGATGAACTACAAGACGAAGCCACCAACCTGCTCCACATTTGACCTGCCCTCGCTTCCAGCCTGGAGGGACAGGCCCGGCAACAAGGAGCGCATTGAGAATCTCGTGTGGGCAAGGGACAAGAACGGCGGGAAATTCTTTGTCGTCATGGCCAAGGCCAAGGACCCGAACGAGCTCACAAGGCAGACCGACGAGGCCTATCCGACCAAGATCGTCATGCGCCTGACCCGTCTCGACGAGGAAACGGGGGAATTCAGTGCCGAGGTGGTTGCCGCCACCAGCTAGGCTGTTGCCGGCGCCCGCCATGGACGCGGTCATTCGCACCCTCGGAGTGCTTTGGCTGAAAGCCAGCCTTCTGCGGCTTTGGAAGTTTGCGGGAAGTGGCTATCCCGTCACCAGCACATCGTGAAGCTTGATGATCAGATAGTCCTGCTTGTCTTTCTTGCCCTTTGACTTCTTGGGTTTCAGCACCTGACCATTGCCGCCGTCGCCCGGATGGCTCTGGCCTGCTGACGAAGTGCTCCCACCCTTGGGGCCGCCCGGGCTGGACGTGGCAGCCTCAACGGCAAAACCTGAAAGCGCGAGAATGGCAACGGCGATGGTAATGCGTGTCATGTCGATCTCCTTGAGCACCTGTTAGGTGGCGCCAGCATGTGCGCCCGAACCTGACGCCCGCCTGAGCCTCCCATTCACCAGCCATTCAAAAAGGTTAACCCGCGGGTTGCCCGGACAGCCGCCGCCGTGATAGGCGCCTGCGTGAAACAAGGGCCCATCATGTCCAGGCAGAAAATCAAGAAAGTCGTCCTCGCCTATTCCGGCGGCCTCGACACCTCCATCATCCTCAAATGGCTCCAGACCGAATACCAGGCCGAAGTCGTGACCTTCACGGCCGATCTTGGCCAGGGCGGCGAACTGGAGCCTGCCCGCAAGAAGGCCGAGATGCTCGGCATCAAGGAAATCTTCATTGAAGACCTGCGCGAGGAATTCATCCGCGATTTCGTCTTCCCGATGTTTCGCGCCAATGCGCTCTATGAGGGCGTCTATCTTCTCGGCACGTCCATCGCCCGGCCGCTCATCGCCAAGCGCCTGATCGAGATCGCCGCCCAGACCGGGGCCGATGCCATCTCCCACGGCGCCACCGGAAAGGGCAACGATCAGGTCCGCTTCGAACTGACGGCCTATGCCCTCAACCCCGACATCAAGATCGTGGCGCCCTGGCGGGAATGGCAGTTCAAGAGCCGCACCGACCTCATCGAATTTGCCGAGAAGCACCAGATCCAGGTGACCAAGGACAAGCGCGGGGAAGCGCCCTTCTCCGTCGATGCCAACCTCCTGCACTCCTCTTCCGAGGGCAAGGTGCTGGAAGACCCATGGATTGAGCCGCCGCCTTACGTCTTTCAGCGCACCATTGCGCCCGAGGATGCACCCGACAAGGCGACCTATGTCGAGATCGCTTTCAAGAATGGCGATCCCGTGGCCATCAATGGCAAGGCCATGTCGCCGGCCACCTTGTTCACCGAGTTGAACCGCCTCGGCCATGACAATGGCATCGGCAGGCTCGACCTTGTCGAGAACCGCTTTGTCGGCATGAAGTCGCGCGGCGTCTATGAAACACCTGGCGGTGCCATCCTGTCAGTTGCCCATCGTGCCATGGAAAGCCTGACGCTTGATCGCGAAGCCGCCCATCTCAAGGACTCGGTCATGCCGCGCTATGCCGAACTTGTGTATTACGGCTTCTGGTTCGCGCCCGAGCGCGAGATGCTTCAGGCCATGATCGACAAGAGCCAGGAACATGTCGAGGGTGATGTTCGCCTCAAGCTCTACAAGGGCAATGTCATCGTTGTCGGGCGGAAGTCGCCGAAGTCGCTCTACAAGAACGACCTCGTGACCTTCGAGGATGATCGTGGCGCCTATGACCAGAAGGATGCTGC
>CAZUKI010000088.1:0-5692 GCA_964620785.1 uncultured Aestuariivirga sp. | reverse complement strand
GTGAGGATGGCACCGACCGAGGACACCACGACGGCCCAGCCAAGCCCCGCCCAGGCGGCAATGCTGCCGTCAAAGGAGAAGCGCTCCGTCAGGGCCGCAAGAACTACCACCGCAATCGAGGCGCCCACATACTGCCACATCATTGCCGGGAGTAGTGGCAGGTGTGAAGCGAAGCGTTTCTGGTAGATGGTGCCGATGGTGGCACAGAGCATGCCCGCAAAGGCGATACCTGCCGTTACCGGCGTGGTGCCATCAATGGCACTGAAGGAAATCTTCGGTGACAGCACCAAGGCCACACCAACGATGCCGATGGCGAGGCCCAGCCAATGCCTGCCGTCAACCCTTTCGCCAATCAGTGGCACGGCCACGAATGCAGTGATGATGGGTTGCAGGGCAGCGATCAGGGCGCTGACCCCGGCAGGCAATCCATGTGTCACCGCCCAATAGATGCAGGACAAATAGGCCGCATGCAGGAAGAAGCCCACCGTCGCGGCGTGGAGCCTTTCTCGCGGCGCAAGTCGCTGTTCACCAAACAATTTCACCAGCAGCCACATGCAAAGCGTGGCTAGTGGAAACCTGATGGCGAGGAATGAGATGGGTTCCACATGGCCAACGGTTAGCCGTGCCACCACGAAACCGGAGGCCCAGAGCACCACAAAGAGGCCAGGAGCCAGCATGTTCAAGCTTTTGGAATGTGATGCCATGATGCTAGCCTGTGCCAGATTGTACGGGGCCGGACCAGACGATGAGCAATGAGAGCGAAAATGCCGGCCATGTTTCCCTTGCAAGGCTGGCACGGGAGACTTTCAAGAGGCTCTTTGCCGACGAGGCCATTCCGCTGGCTGGCAATATCGCCTTCCGGTCGATCTTCTCATTCTTCCCGTTCCTGATTTTTCTCACCGCCATCGCCGGTTTTGTCGGCACCGAAGACCAGGCGCGGGCTGCCATCACCTATCTGCTCGACGTGGCACCGGAAAATCTCGTGCGCCCGCTCGAGGTCGAAATCCGTTCGATCCTGACCGTGCCACGCGCCGACCTTCTCAGCCTTGCCGCCCTGCTGACCATCTGGAGCGCCATGTCTGGGGTGGACTCGGTGCGCGTCGGCCTCAATCGCGCCTATGACATCCGGGAGAACCGCCCCATCTGGAGCCTCTATCTGATGGAAGTCCTGTGCGTCATCGGTGCGGCCGCGTTCTTCATGGCCTTTTCCTTCCTGGTCGTGCTGATGCCGCTCGCGCTGCGCTTTGCATCGACCCACGGCATCGATCTGATCGGGCGCTTTTCGGCGTTGCAGGAACTGCGGCTGGCGCTGGCAGCACTCGTGTTGCTGGTGGGTGTTACCGCTGGCCATGTGATCCTGCCGGCAAGAAGGCTGCCACTGCGTGCCATCTGGCCCGGCATCATCATGACTGTCGCCGTGTGGATGCTTCTGGCAATCGCCTTCTCGGACTGGCTCTTGCGCTTCAACACCTTCGCATCGACCTATGCATCGCTCTCCGGGCTATTCGCGGCGATGTTCTTCATCTACCTCGCGGCACTCGTGCTCATTCTCGGCGGCGAGTTGAACCGTGTTCTCGAAATCCTGTCGCATGGTGAAAGGCTTCCCGAAAAGCCTGACCTTCAGAACTAGGCAGATGCGGCCAGCGTATCCTCGAATGTCTTGAGGCCGGTACGCGGCGCCGAGACAAGCACGGCCATGTTGCCGGGGCGATGCTGGTTCTTCCACATCTTCATGTGCGCCAGTGGAATGTCGTTCCACGCATAGACATCCGACATACACGGATCGATGCGGCGGTCCACCACCAGCTTGTTGGCAGCCGCAGCCTGCATGAGATTGGCAAAATGCGAACCCTGGGCGCGCTTCTGGTGCATCCAGAGATAGCGTGCATCCATGGTGAGGTTGTAGCCCGTGGTACCGGCGCAGATCACCACCATGCCGCCGCGCTTCACGATCAGGACCGAAACCGGGAAGGTGGCTTCACCCGGATGTTCGAAGACCATGTCGACATTGACGCCCTTCCCGGTAAAGGCCCAGATTGCCTTGCCGAACTCACGCGCGTTCTTGAGCCAGTCATTGTATTCGGGCGTGCCGACCTTCGGCATCTCTCCCCAGCACTTGAAATCCTTGCGATTGATGACGCCGCGCGCCCCCAACCCCTGGACGAAGTCGCGCTTGTCGTCTTCCGATACAACACCGATGGCCGATGCGCCCGTCGTGGCGGCAAGTTGCACCGCCATGGAACCAAGCCCACCCGAGGCACCCCAAATGAGCACGTTCTGTCCCGCCTTCAGGTCGTGCGGCTTGTGGCCGAATAGCATGCGGTAGGCGGTGGCGAGCGTCAGCATGTAGCAAGCTGACTCTTCCCATGTCAGATGCTTTGGCTTCGGTAATAGTTGTCGCGCCTGCACGCGCGCGAATTGCGCAAATGAACCGTCTGGCGTTTCGTAACCCCAGATCCGTTGTGACGGCGAAAACATCGGGTCACCGCCATTGCATTCTTCATCATCGCCATCATCCTGGTTGCAGTGAACGACGACTTCGTCCCCGACTTTCCAGCGCCTGACCTTGGATCCCACCGCATAGACCACGCCCGAGGCATCCGACCCCGCGATGTGGAAGGGATTCTTGTGGCCATCTATGGGTGAAATGGGCTTGCCGAGTGCTGCCCACACGCCATTGTAGTTGACGCCGGCTGCCATCACCAGGATGAGGCATTCATCCTCACCGATCTCCCAGGTTGGCACCGTCTCGACCTGCATGGCCGAATCGGGCGGGCCATGCCGATCCTGCCGGATGCACCAGCCCAGCATTGTTTCAGGCACCTCCCCGAGTGCAGGCACTTGCCCGATGTTGTAGCGTTTTTGAGTCCTCGTCATGGCTCCGTCCGGTTTGCGCGCTGGCTGTTTGCCCAAAGATTTTGCAATTGCGATGCTGCACTGCAATATCCTCCGCGGTCAAGCCATTTTGGCAAGGGAACCTTAAGCAGATTGTCGGATACTCCCGGTCTTGAAACAGAGGGCGGGGGCCTTTCCCGCCAAATGCACATGCATGGGTGCGATCGATGAATGACCTCAGCTGGAGCAGCGCCATGGACCTGTGGCAGGGGTTTACCACCTGGAACCCCGCCACGGAGGTCAACTATGCGATCCTCAGCGTCAGCTTGCTCTCGGCGCTGATCCTGCAGCGGTTTATTGGCGGCCTGCCATTCCTGACGATGCCGGCGAGTTTCGTCACGCTCGTCCTTAGCGCCCGCATTTCCAACTACCTCGCAACCGGCATTGATCTTGCCGCCGTGGGCGATTTCCAGAAGGCCGCGGCGTTTTCAGTGGTGGGCCACCTGGTTGGCGGTCTGCTCATCCTCGCCATTTTTGGCGTCAAGGAACTGCCCAAGGGCTCCCGCCTCTAGCGCGGCCTGCCTGCCCGGCCCCCTGACCGAGGGGTGCAACCAAGGGCGGGTTGCACGATTGCGCCCAGCGTGCTTCGATGTTGCAACGCAACACGAACCTTCACCTGCATCTGAAGAAGCATGTCTGACCAAGCCTGGCTGATCCGTACCTACGCCGGTCATTCGACCGCGGCAGAATCCAACCGCCTGTTCCGGGCCAATCTGGCCAAGGGCCAGACCGGGCTTTCCATCGCCTTCGATCTGCCGACCCAAACGGGCTATGACAGCGATGATCCACGCGCCTTCGGCGAAGTGGGCAGGGTCGGCGTGCCGGTGAACCATCTGGGTGACATGCGGGCCCTCCTTGCGTCCATTCCCCTTGATCGCATGAACACCTCCATGACGATCAATGCCACGGCGGCCTGGCTCCTTTCACTCTATGTGGCGCTTGCCGACGAGCAGGGCATTGCCCGCAGCGCCCTTCAGGGCACGACGCAGAACGACATCATCAAGGAATACCTGGCGCGTGGGACCTATGTCTTCCCGCCGCAGGCGAGCCTGCGCCTGACTGCAGACACCATTGCATTCACGACGCGCGAGATGCCGAAGTTCAATCCTGTCAACATCTGCTCCTATCATCTGCAGGAAGCGGGAGCGACGCCCGTTCAGGAACTGGCCTTTGCCCTTGCGACGGCCGTGTCGGTGCTGGAGGCAGCAAAGGCCGCACCAGACATCGCCGCCGGTGCCTTTCCGCTGGTTGCAAGCCGCCTCTCCTTCTTCGTCAATGCCGGCATCCGCTTCGTCACCGAGATGTGCAAGATGCGGGCGTTCGCCGAGCTGTGGGACGAGCTGACACGCACCCGCTACGGCGTCGCCGACGCCAAGCAGCGGCTGTTCCGCTACGGCGTGCAGGTCAACTCGCTCGGCCTCACCGAGCAGCAGCCGGAGAACAACGTCTACCGCATCCTGCTCGAGATGCTGGCGGTCGTGCTCTCCAAGGATGCGCGTGCCCGCGCCGTGCAGCTTCCGGCGTGGAACGAGGCGCTCGGCCTGCCGCGGCCGTGGGACCAGCAATGGAGCATCCGCCTCCAGCAGATCGTGGCGCATGAAACCGACCTGCTCGATTTCGGCGACATCTTCGACGGCTCGACGGAGATCGAGAAGAAGGTCGCCGAGCTTTGCGGCGCCGCGAAAGACGAGCTCGCGACGATCGAGCGCAGGGGCGGCGCCGTCGCCGCGGTCGAATCGAGCTACATGAAGCAGGCGCTGGTCGAATCCAACGCGAAGCGCCTCGCCGCGATCGAGAAGGGCGAACAGACCGTCGTCGGCGTCAACGCGTTCACCGAGTCCGAGCCGTCGCCGCTCTTGGCGGGCGCCGAGGATGGCGGCTTCCTCGCGGTGGACGAAGCCGCCGAGGCCGAGCAGATCAAGTCGCTGCGCGCGTGGCGCGTCGCGCGCGACGCGAAGAAGGCCGCCGATGCGCTGGCCGAGCTGGAGCGTGCGGCCAAGGAAGGCCGCAACATCATGGAGCCGTCGATCGCCGCCGCGCATGCGGGCGTCACCACCGGCGAATGGGGCGGCGCCCTGCGCCGCGCGTTCGGCGATTGGCGGGCACCCACCGGCGTCGGCCGCGCCGCCGCGGCGCTCGGCGATGCGAAGGCGCTCGACGCGGTCAGGAAGCGCGTCGACGAAGTCTCGCGCCGCCTCGGCCGCCGCTTGAAGATGCTCGTCGGCAAGCCGGGCCTCGACGGCCATTCCAACGGCGCCGAGCAGATCGCGGTGCGCGCGCGCGATGCCGGCTTCGAGGTGGTCTACGAAGGCATCCGCTTGACGCCGGCCGAGATCGTCAACGCCGCGGTGGAAGAGGGCGTCCACGTCGTCGGCCTTTCGATCCTCTCGGGCTCGCACAAGCCGCTCGTCGCCGCGGTGCTCGCCGGCCTGCAGAAAGCCGGCATGGGCGAGGTGCCCGTCGTCGTCGGCGGCATCATCCCGCCCGAAGACGCCGCCGCGATGAAATCCGCCGGCGTTGCCGCCGTCTACACGCCCAAGGATTTCGACCTCAACGCGATCATGGCCGACATCGTCGCGATCGTGGAGCGGGGGAGCCGAAGGGCGGCGTAGCGCGACCAAGCGCTCATGGCGGCTGGCGCGGCGCCCATGTGGTCTTCGCCGCGAAGGCCCAGCACTTTTCAAAAATGGCACGCATCAGAATTGTCGTCCCCGCGAAAGCGGGGACCCATCTCTCCGCGCGATGGATCGGCGCGGGACCTCACGATGGGTCGAGCATTCGGTGTCGCCAACGTGCT
>CAZUKI010000087.1:9007-10498 GCA_964620785.1 uncultured Aestuariivirga sp. | reverse complement strand
GTCCGGCAGGTGAAGCGCTTCAAGATCAGGGGCTCGTCCGGCAAACTCAACATCGCACTGGACGGCCTTCCCGATTTCAAGGCACTGCCCAAGGGCGCTCCCAATACGCGCGGCGACCTGCACTTTACCGATTCCATCGCACGGATGGAGCGGGCCTATGACGACTGGAAGGCCGGACAGTTCAGCCGCGACCCATTCCAGGATGTGATGATACCGACCCTCATCGATCCCACCATGGCGCCACCCGGCAAGCATTTCATGTCATGCTTCGTGCAATACGCGCCGCCGAAGATCGAGGGCCGCGACTGGACCGACGCGGACCGTGATGCCTTCGGCAAGACCTGCATCGACCAGATCGAGGCCTATGCCCCCGGTTTCAAGAAACTCGTCCTGCATGCCGAGGTGCGCACGCCACGCGAACTGGAAGCGGAAGTGGGCCTGACGGAAGGCAACATCTTCCAGGGCGAACTCACGTTTGACCAGTTGCTCTTCAACCGGCCGGTGCCGGGCTATGCGCAATACCGGACACCGATCAAGGATCTGTGGATCTGCGGATCATCGACCCATCCGGGTGGCGGCGTCATGGGCGCGCCGGGGCGCAATGCGGCGGCAGAAATCTTCCGCGAGATGGGGCGCGTTCCAGACAACATGAGAGACGCCTATGCCGTCCTGTGATGCGATCATCATCGGCGGCGGCAGCAACGGCCTGGCCTGCGCCTTCCGCCTGCAGGCGTCGGGGCGCAAGGTGCTTGTGCTGGAAGCCCATGACGACATCGGCGGGGCCGCAACGGCGCGCTCCGGCACGATCAAACTGCCGCTCGCACATTTGTTGAACAAACTCGATCAACGCGTTGAAAAGTCCATGGACTTGTCTTCCCATGGAGTGCGCTGGCTGAACCGCAACCTGGCCACGACGGCGCTTTCGATGGACGGAGCGCATCTCACGCTTTCAGGTGCTGCTGGCGAAACACTCGAAGGCAATGTCTCAAGTGAGGAGCAGGCGCGGTGGAGTGCCTTGCGGGCACGCCTGATGCGCTTTGCGCAATTGCTGGCACCCTTCAAGGAACTGCCACCTCCACGCCTCGCGAGGCATGGCGGCAACAACTGGATGGCACTGGCACAGGCGGGGCTTCGGCTGCGCATGATGGGCAAAAGCGAGATGCGCGAGTTCATGCGCCTCCTCCTCATCAATGTTCATGATGTGCTCGACGATGACCTGACCCATCCGCTGCTCAAGGGTGTCATGGCCTTCGACGCCACGCTTGGCTCGTGGCTGGGGCCGCGCTCACCCAATTCACTGATCCTGCTGCTTGACCGGCTGGCCGGTCAGGTTGATGGCACACAAGCTGCGCTGGCGCTTCCGGCTGGTGGCGTTGCCAGTGTCACCACCGCCATGGCGGCGGCGGCCCGCAAAGCTGGTGTCGAGATCAGGACGTCAGCCAAGGTGGCGCGGATCATTGTCGAGGGCGACAGGGCGGTTGGCGTGGTTCT
>CAZUKI010000087.1:7134-8907 GCA_964620785.1 uncultured Aestuariivirga sp. | reverse complement strand
GGCAAGGACAAGGCCCGCAAGGCCATGCTCGCCAACACGCTGGCGCAGCTCGAACGGCATTCACCGGGCATTGCCAAATCCGTGACGCATGCCGAGCTGCTGATGCCCTATGACATCGAAGAGCAATACGGCATGGTGGGCGGCAACTGGCACCACGGCGAACTTTCCGTGGAACAGATGCTGTTCCTGCGGCCGGTGCCGGGCGCTGCGCGCTATGCAACGCCGCTCGATGGCCTGTGGCTGGCATCGGCGGGTTGCCACCCCGGTGGCGGAATTTCCGGCAGCGCAGGATGGAACGCGGCCGAGGCAATTGCGGGAGCCAGGCCATGAAAGCCGCAGCCAGAACGCAAGCTCTCAGACATTTCGAGGAGCCTCTACAAACCACGCATTTCCATGCGCGGACTTCGGCGCTGTGCAAGACGCATCGCTGGGGGCCGTGGGCGGGCTATGCCAGCGTGCTCACCTTCGAAGATACGGCGATGGAATACACCGCCATCCGCAACCAGGCATCAGTCTATGACCTTTGCCCGATGGTCAAGTATTCCGTCACGGGCAAGGACGCAGCGCGCTATCTCAATCACCTCATGGTGCGCAATGCCGCCAAGCTGCCGGTGGGATCGGTGCATTACACGGTGTGGTGCGATGATGACGGCAAGCTGATCGACGATGGCACGCTGTTCCGCCTTGGCGAGAATGAATACCGCATCTGCTGCCAGGAGCGTCACCTGCCGTGGTTGCGCGACAGCGCTTTTGGTTTTGACGTTGCGATTGCCGATGTCACCGACGAAATCGCCGCGCTTTCATTGCAGGGGCCAACCTCTGCCGCGGTGCTGGAAAAGGCGGGCTTTGATGTTTCAGCGCTGAAGCCGTTCCGCATGGCGAGCCATCCCTTCAGGAAGGGAAAGCTCCTCATCACCCGCACGGGCTTCACCGGTGATCTCGGCTATGAACTCTGGATCGCGCCGGAACTTGCCCTGCCGCTGTGGGACCATCTCTTCGCGGCTGGCGCGCTGCATGGACTCCGCGCCATCGGCAGCGAGGCACTGAACATGGCAAGGCTCGAGGCCGGCTTCGTCATCACCAACCTCGACTTTACGCCAGCGCAGCAGGCGGTCCGCGAGGACCGGGCGCGCTCGCCCCTCGAGATGGGCCTCGACTGGCTGATCGACTGGGAGAAGGGACACTTCACCGGCCGCCGTGCGCTTCTGAAGGAAAAGCAGAACGGCACATCGAAGTGGGCCTTCATCGGCCTCGAAGTCGAAGGCAATGTGGAAGCGCCCGGGGCCATTCTCTACTTTGACAAGAAGCACGAGGCGGGCGTGATCACCGGGTCGTGCTGGTCGCCGACCCTCAAGAAGAGCATCGCCCTGGCGCAAGTGGCGCGAAAGCACCGGGACGGCTACAATCTCTGGGCCGAAATCTATGCTCTCCGGGAACTTCATTATGAGAAGCTGATGGTGCCGGTTCACATAGCCGAGAGGCCCTTCTTCAATCCGGCGCGGCGCCGCGCCACGCCGCCGGGGAGGTTCTGATGACGCTCGAACGCCACCCGCTTTCACCACGCCTCGACCATGCGCCGGAAAGCCTTCCGCGCGAGGCCTATCTCTCGCAAGACTGGTTTGATCGTGAAATGGCCAGCGTCTTTGGCCGGCAGTGGATCTGCGTCGGGCGCGTGCAGGATTTTGCAGCAGGCACCATGCGCCGCGTCAGCATCGGGGCGGCTTCCGTCATTGTCTGCAACACGGGCAGCGGCCTTGCCGCCTATCACAATGT
>CAZUKI010000087.1:1320-7034 GCA_964620785.1 uncultured Aestuariivirga sp. | reverse complement strand
GGCCTGACAACCGGGCACCGCTGGACGACCGAGCTTGCCTGCAACTGGAAAGTCTTCTGGGAGAATTATTCCGAGTGCCTGCATTGCCCCGGCATTCATCCGGAACTGTGCGACATGGTGCCGATCTACAGGACCGGCGTCATGGGACCGACAGAGGCCCTGGGCTGGACACCGGAGCAGACACCACAGCGCAACCTGAAACCCGGAGCCGAAACCTGGACGATGAGCGGCAAGCCCTGCGGGCCCGCCTTCGCGACTCTCGGCGCGGCGGAGCGCCAGGCGGGCTATACGTTCATCACGTTGTGGCCGTCGCTCTATGTGGTGGCGCATCTCGACTATGTGCGTGCCGTCAGGCTTGAAGCACTTGCGCCGGAGCGGACACGCCTCACGGCGGAATGGTATTTTTCCAGCGAGACACTGGCGCAGCCCGGTTTCGATGCCGCGGAAGTGGCGAGCTTCGCAAAGATCGTGCTGGCACAGGATGGCGCTGCGGCGGAAATGAACCAGCGTGGCCTGCGCTCGCCCGCCTTCACGCGCGGGCGGCTGATGCCGGAAGAATATGAAATCCACCGCTTCCACAAATGGCTCACGAAACAGCTGGAGGAGACACCATGACCGAACTCCCCTACCGCTCGCTCGAAGTTCCCGCCGATTGGGACCGCCGCGGCCTTCCTGCCTGGACCTACAGGTCAGACGCGCTGTTCCAACTCGAAAAGGAAAACGTGTTTCTCAACCACTGGCAGGTGGTGGGCCATGAATGTGACCTGCCCGCCCCCGGCGACTGGCTGACTTTCGATCTGCTCGGCGAACGCGCCGTCATCATGCGCGGCGGCGACGGCAAGGTGCGTGCTTTCCACAATCTCTGCCGCCACCGTGGTGCACGGGTTGTCGATGGCGATAAGGGTCATTGCAAGGGGGCAATCGTCTGTCCGTTTCACGGTTGGGTGTACAACCTCGATGGCTCGCTGCGGGGGCCGGCGCAGCCCAAGAGCTTTGATAATTTCGACCGCAAGAGTCACGGCCTCAAGCCGATCGAGCTCGAAAGTTTCCACGGCTTCCTGTTCCTTCGCTTCAAGGAGGGGCCGCAGCCTGCCATCGCGGACCTCCTGAAGCCCTATGCCGCCGACTTCGAAGCCTACCGGGCATCAAGGCTGCTGCCGGCCCATGCCGCGGTCTGGTCAACGGAACTGCCGGTGAACTGGAAGTCCGTGCGGGACGTGGACAATGAGGGCTATCATGTGCCGCTCGCCCATCCCTCACTGCAGGACCTCTATGGCCGCGACTACCGCGACATCTATCTCGACGACGGATTGCACATGGCGGTGGGCTATTTCGACAAGGCGGCGGCGCGGCGCTGGTCGGTTTCGCAGTATGCCAAGGCTTCCCAGGGGCGGGAACTGCCGCCGCACCTCGAAAAGGCCTGGACCTATTATGGGCTGTTCCCAAATTCAGTGATCTGTTTCACGGCCGAGGGCTCCTACTACTACCACGACATCCCGCTGAACCCCGGGCGCACCCTGCTCACGGGCCGGGACTATCGCAACCCGGACGAGACCCGCCAGGAGCGGCTGGCCCGCTACCTTGGGGTCCGGATCAACCGGGATACCTCCCTGGAAGACCAGAAGTTGTCCATCTGGTCGGATGAATCCATGCGCTCATCAGCCTTCGACAACTTCCACTTGTCCGACCTGGAATGGGGGCTGAGGCGCCACCACGACAGGCTGCGGACACTGGTTCCCGTCATGTCGGTCTACTCGACCCCGCCAGAGCAGGACGTGGCCCCGCTCAATGCGAAATTGACTTGCGCCACGCCATTGCCGAGCTAACGTTTAGAAAACAACAGGGAGAACAGCCATGAAACTCACGCGACGCAGTACATTGGGAGCCCTGTCGGGCGCCATTGCTGCACCCTTCATCCGGCCATCCTATGCCGCCGCGGGCGAGATCCATGTTTACAACTGGTCCGACTACATCGGCGAGACGACGCTTGCCGACTTCGAGAAGGAAACCGGCATCAAGGTTGTTTACGACCTCTATGCCAGCGCCGAGGAAATGCAGGCGAAGCTTTTGGTTGGCAACTCAGGTTATGACGTTGTCCTGCAATCGGGCCTCAGCCTGCCGCGCATGGTGAAGGCCGGCGTGTATCAGAAGCTCGACATGGCGAAACTCACGGGCTGGAGCAATCTCGATCCGCAGCTGCTGCAGATCATGGATGGTTATGATCCGGGCCACGCCCACGGCGCACCCTACATGTGGGGCTCGGTCGGCATCACCTACAATCTCGACATGGTCAAGGAACGGCTGCCCGGCGCCGACCTCGATAGCCTTGATACGCTCTTCAAGCCGGAAAATGCCGCCAAGCTCGCCGACTGCGGCATCTCCATCCTGGACAGCCCGGATGACATCATTCCCATCGTGCTCAAGTACCTCGGCATCGAGCCCAACACTGCGGGCGAGGCCGAATACCAGAAGGCGGCAGATCTGTTCAAACCTGTACGCCAATATATCTCGACCTTCGACAACTCGAACTATCTCAACACCCTTCCCAATGGTGAAGCGTGCGCCGTCAACAACTGGTCTGGCGATTATCGCACCGCCAAGGCGCGCGCCGCCGAAGCCGGGCTCACGGTCAATCTCGCCTATTTCGTTCCCAAGACGGGTTCGCCCGCCTGGTTCGACTTCTGGAGCATCCCTTCGGATGCCGGCAACGTCGACGGCGCCCACAAGTTCATCGACTACCTTCTCAAGCCAGAAGTCATCGCGGCCTGCACGAACTTCACCGGCTATGCGAATTCCAACAAGGCGGCAACGCCTTTCGTCGAAAAAGACATCACGGCTGATCCCGCCGTGTATCCGACGGGCGAGACGATGGCGCGCCTCTATGCACCTGCCCCTTCTACTGAAGAGCAAGAACGGGCCATCGCCCGCGTCTGGACTGCGATCAAAACGGGCAGCTAACAATGGGCGAACCAGCGCCCGCCTTTCTCCAGATCAGCGGCGTCTCGAAGCGCTTCAACACCTTTGAAGCGCTTCGCGGCGTCAATCTGACGATCAACAAGGGCGAAATCTTCTCGCTTCTCGGCGCTTCGGGCTGCGGCAAGACCACGCTGCTGCGCATCCTCGCCGGGTTCGAAACACCGACAACCGGCAAGGTGGTGCTGGACGGCACAGACCTTGCCGGCATTCCGCCGTGGGACCGCCCGGTGCACATGATGTTCCAGTCCTATGCGCTTTTCCCGCACATGACCGTGGAACAGAATGTTGGCTACGGCCTCAAGCATGAAAACAAGACGGATGCGCAGCGCAAGGAGCGGGTGCGCGCCATGCTGGAACTTGTGCAACTGACGCAATTCGCCGGACGCAAGCCGCATCAGATTTCCGGCGGGCAGCGCCAGCGCGTGGCATTGGCGCGGGCCCTCGCGAGGGAGCCGAAACTCCTGCTGCTGGACGAGCCGCTCGGGGCGCTCGACAAGAAGCTGCGCGAGCAGACGCAATTCGAGCTCATGAACATCCAGGCACGCACCGGCATCACCTTCATCGTGGTGACGCATGACCAGGAAGAAGCCATGACCCTCTCCGACCGCATCGCCGTCATGGACAAGGGCGAGATCAAGCAGGTCGGCTCACCAACAGAGATCTACGAATTTCCCAAGAGCAAGTTCATCGCCAGTTTCATCGGTTCCATCACGACCTTTCCAGCCCGCGTGACGGCGGTGGGCAAGGCGGAAACTTCCGTTGAAACCGATGCCTTCAAGGGCGCCATCACGGCACGATCCGTCGAAGGTGTGAAGAAGGGCCAGGAGCTGACACTTGCTCTCAGGCCAGAGAAAATCATGATCGGCAAGGCCAAGCCGAAGATGGCCAATGTCTTTCAGGGCGAGGTCAAGGACCTCGCCTATTTCGGCAAGGACAGTCTCTATCGTATCCAGCTGGCGAGCGGGCAACTGCTCGCTGTCCATGCCGTCAACTCGCAACGCGTCGGTGAAGCGGAAAGAGCCGCAACCTGGGGCGAAAAAGTCTGGATCGGCTTCGAGCCGGCCGCAGCCATCCTGCTGACGGAGTGAGCATGCGCCAGCGCCTGTCGCAGTGGTTCAACGACCGGGGATGGGTGCAGATGATCATCGGCCTGCCCTTTGTCTGGCTGACGCTGTTCTTCCTGTTGCCGTTCTTCATCGTTGTGGCCATGTCTTTTGCCACCAACACGACGACGCAGCCGCCCTTCAGCTTCGGCGGAGACTATCCGCTGCTCAACTTCATCGGCTACCAGCGCCTGTTCGGCGACGGGCTTTATCTCCGCGCCTTCCTGACGTCACTTACGAATGCCTTCGGTGCCATGCTGTTCTGCCTGGTGCTGGGATATCCGATGGCGCTGGCGCTGACCCGCGTTTCAAAAAGCTGGCGCAACATCCTGCTCATGCTGGTGATCCTGCCATTCTGGACCTCGTTCCTGCTTCGCGTTTATGCGTGGATGGGCCTGATGGGCAAAAGCAGCTGGTTCAACAGGCTGATCACCGAATGGTGGAACGCGCTCGTTCCAACCGACTGGGCAGTGAGCTTCATGCCAATGATGTACAGCAATTTTGCTGTCGTGCTGGTCATGACCTACACCTACCTGCCCTTCATGATCCTGCCGCTCTACGCCAATCTCGAGCGGCTTGACCCTTCGCTCGACGAGGCGGCGATGGACCTCGGCAGCAGGCCCTTCCAGGTCTTCCGCGATGTCACCCTGCCGCAATCCATTCCCGGAATCATCGCCGGCGGATTGCTCGTCTTCATTCCAGCGGCCGGCGAACTGGTGATCCCGACGCTGGTGGGTGATGCCGCCAACCCGATGATCGGACGCGTCATCAACGACGAGTTTGCGCAGGCGCGTGACTGGCCCATGGCAGCGACAGTTGCCGTGGCGCTGCTCATGCTCATGGTCGGTCCGATGATGTTCTACAGCCACTACCAGTCACTGGCCGAAGGCGAGGACAAATCATGAAGCGGCGCTCCACCTTCCTCATCACCATGCTGTGCTTTGGCTTTGCCTTCTTCTATGTGCCGATCATCTCGATGATGGTCTATTCCTTCAACGCCTCGCGCCTTGCCACGGTGTGGGGCGGCTTCTCGACGCGCTGGTATGTGTCGCTGTTCTCGAACCAGCAGATCGGCTCGGCCTTCCTGCTCTCCCTGGAAATCGCCCTGATCTCGGCAACCATGGCAACCATCCTCGGAACCATGGCCGGCATTGCGCTGGCCCGTTTCAACAAGTTCCGCGGGCGCACGCTGTTCTCAGGCATGGTGACAGCACCACTCATCATGCCGGAGGTCATCACCGGCGTTTCGTCGCTACTTTTCTTCGTCATGCTGGCCGAGTGGATCGGCTGGCCCGGCAAGCGCGGCTTCACCACGGTGACGCTGGCGCACATCACCTTCTGCATGGTGTTCGTCACCACGATCGTGCAGTCACGCATGACCAGCTTCGACCGTTCGATCGAGGAAGCGGCCATGGATCTCGGGTCAAAGCCCTGGCAGGTGATGCGCGATGTAACACTTCCGGTTATCTTTCCCGCCATCCTTTCAGGCTGGCTACTCTCGCTCACGATATCGTTGGACGACGTGGTGATCACCACCTTCACAACGGGACCGGGCGCCACGACGTTGCCATTGCTCATCTGGTCAAAGGTCAAGCTTGGCGTGACACCTGACGTCAACGCCCTTGCGACAATCAC
>CAZUKI010000087.1:0-1220 GCA_964620785.1 uncultured Aestuariivirga sp. | reverse complement strand
CGGGCCGTTGCGGACAACCGATTTCGATTTCGGCCTCTTCCTCATTGCGCCGCAAGTGCTCTACCGCGACCATTGCCACCCCGCCCCGGAACTCTATGCCCCACTGACGGGACCTCATGGCTGGCGCTTCAAGCCGGATGCGCCGCTGGTGATGAAACCCGCCCATGAACCCGTGTGGAACGAGCCGAACCGGCCACACCTCACCAAGGTAGGTGCAGTGCCGTTCCTGGCGCTCTATTGCTGGACGCGTGACAATGACAAGCCGGCACGGGTGCTGCCTGCCAGCGATTGGGCGAAGCTGGAGGCGCTGCGGCTGTGAACCAGCTTCTGATTTTCAATGCGAAGATCCGCAGCATGGACCTGAGCCGCCCAATGGCCGAGGCCATTCTCCTTGATGGCGAGCGCGTCCGTGCCATCGGCAGTCTTGCCGACTGTGAGGCGGCAACCACGCCGGGCGTACGGCGTATCAATGCGCGGGGCCGCCTGGTGCTTCCCGCGTTTCAGGATGCGCATATCCACCTGCTGCACGGCGGCCTCGGACTTGCCACGTCAGCGCAGCTCTACGCGGCACGCTCGGTGCCCGAGTTGCAGAACATGGTCGCAGGTCACGCGGCGAGGGCGGCACATCTGCCACTTGTGACAGGATCCGGCTGGCAACCCGGAGTCTTCGGAGACCACAATCTCACCGCAGCAGTAATCGATGCAGTGGTCGCCGACAGGCCCGCGATTCTCTACGACAGCTCCTTCCACAATGCCTGCCTCAACAGCACCGCCATGGCGATGGCCGGACTGGTGCGCGGAACAGCCGACCCCGTGAACGGACATTTCGTTCTCGATGCCACGGGTGCTCCAACCGGCATGCTTCACGAGGACGCCATTCCGTGGGCTCTCAAAGGATTGCCGGAATGGAGTGATGCAGTGTGGCGCGAGGGACTGCTGGCGGGACAGGCTCACGCCAACGCTCATGGCATCACCGGCGTCATCGACCCGCGCGTCGAAGACCTTGAGGCCCGTATCTATGGCGCGGCAGCGGAGGCCGGCGAGTTGTCACTGCGGGTGTGTGGCGCTGCGCTTGTGAAAGAACATGACACGCCGGCCGAAGCGGTGGCACGGCTCGTGGCGATGCGCGAACGCCATCGCGGCCCGGATTTCTGGGTGCAATCGGCGAAGTTCTTCATGGATGGCGTATTCGAAAACCGCACGGCAGCGCTGCTGGCGCC
>CAZUKI010000086.1:8125-10528 GCA_964620785.1 uncultured Aestuariivirga sp. | reverse complement strand
AGCCGCTCGGGAGTCCGGTGTGCCGAGACAATCCGGGCATCATGGGCAATGCCGAGCGCCTCGAGCGTCTCGGCGGCATGTTTCATGGTAGACCAGTCCGACTGGCTTCCCATGATGATCGCGACAGGGGCCTTCATGGGCCGCCTCATAGCGCGGCACGGCCGGCAATTTCCAACAATTTGATGGACTGCTTAAGAGTGGGGACACGACCTGCGGGCGCGCGGGCCACAATGCTCAGGCGATGATGTCCGGAATCAGCACATTCTCGATGGCGGTGATCTCGTCCTTCAGCGCCAGCTTCTTTTTCTTGAGACGCCTGATCTGCAACTGATCACCGGTTCCCGACTGTTCGAGTGCCGAGATCGCGGCATCAAGATCGGCATGCTCTTGCAGGAGAAGCTGCAATTTTGCCCGCAATTGCACCTGTTGCAGTTGATCCATCATTCTTCCCGCTCACACCCAACTATGCCCTTGCACGGGGTTCGACAAGTCCCCAAATCTGTGTCATCATCCTGTCATGGAACCTGCACGGGTTCCGGAACCGGCTTCGTAATCCTTGGAGGTTTTCGATGTCCTCACCATCCCTCAGTGATCTTCTCGCACAACATGCGGCGCTTGAAACCGAGCTCGCGGAAGCCATGGCCCATCCGGCCTCTTCCGACTCCGAGATCGCGGCCATAAAGCGCAAGAAGCTGAAATTGAAGGATGAAATTGCCCAACTCGAACGCCCGACAAACGTCGCCGCGTAATCCTTGAGTGGGCCTGCACCCGAAAGGGTGCGGCTTGGGCAACGGTTAACATTTCGCCTTGAACCCGCAGCGTCGTCAGCGCGGTTCAATAAGGTCCCATTTGTTTCCGTAAAGATCTTCGAAAACTGCAACGATGCCGTATGTCTCGTTGCGCGGCGCTTCGAGAAAGCGAACGCCTTTCTCCAACATTTGCGCATGCCTGCCAGCAAAGTCATTGCAGTGCAGAAAATGCGCAACGCGGCCACCAGCGGCTTGGCCCACCGCCGCTATCTGCGCGTCTCCCTCGGCCTTCGCCAGCAGCAAGTTGAAAGTGCTTTGCGGCGATGGCGCAACCAGCACCCAGCGCTTGCCCTCGCCGAGGGCAACATCAGCCGTCAGGACGAACCCGAGCTTTCCGACAAACCAGGCGATGGCTTCATCATAGTCCCTGACCAGATATGTCACGGCATGGATGTGCTGCCGTCCTTCAGGCATTCTTTGCCATGTCGCGGAGCTTGAACTTCTGGATCTTGCCAGTCGATGTCTTGGGGATTTCGGCAAAGATCACATGCCGTGGCACCTTGAAACGCGCCAGCCTTTCGGTGCACCAGGCAATGATCTCGTCGGCCGTGGCACTCTTGCCGGGCTTCAGTTCGACGAAGGCACAAGGCGTCTCTCCCCACTTCTCGTCCTGCTTGGCGACAACGCCCGCCGCCTGCACGGCCGGATGCTTGTAGAGCACATCCTCGATTTCAATCGACGAGATGTTCTCTCCGCCCGAAATGATGATGTCCTTCGAACGGTCCTTGAGTTGGATATAGCCGTCCGGATGCAGCACGCCGAGATCACCGGAATGAAACCAGCCACCGGCAAAGGCATCATTGGTCGCCTTCGGATTCTTGAGGTAGCCCTTCATCACCACATTGCCGCGGAACATCACTTCGCCCATCGTCTCGCCATCGGCGGGCACGGGTATCATGGTTTCCGGGTCCATCACCGTGAGGTCCTCCAGCGCATGATAGCGAACGCCTTGCCGCGCCTTCTTGGCGGCCCGGTGCGGCCCTTCCAGCAATTGCCATTCTTCCTTCCAGTCATTGACCACGGCCGGGCCATAGGTTTCCGTCAGGCCATAAAGATGCGTGACGTTGAAACCCGCCTCGGCCATGGCGGCGAGCACGGCCTCGGGCGGCGGTGCTGCGGCCGTGAAGAATTCCACCTGCTGCGTGAGCTTGCGCTTCTCCTCCTCCGGCGCATTGAGGATCGTCGACATGACGATCGGTGCGCCACAGAGATGCGTGACCTTGTGATCGTCAAGCGCCGCCCAGATTGCCTTTGAGCGCACCCAGCGCAGCGTCACATGGGTGCCTGCAATCACTGAAATTGACCAGGGAAAACACCAGCCATTGCAATGAAACATCGGCAGGGTCCAGAGATAGACCGCATGTTTCGGCATGTTGGCGGTCAGCACATTGCCCTGTGCCAAAAGCGAAGCCCCGCGATGGTGATAGACGACACCCTTGGGATTGCCGGTGGTGCCGGATGTATAGTTGAGGGTGATGGCATCCCATTCATCATCGGGCCAGTGCCAGACATATCCGGGGTCCCCGCTCTGCAGCAGGGCTTCGTAGTCTTCGCTGCCGATGCGCTTGCCCTCCACCTCGAATTCGGGATCGAC
>CAZUKI010000086.1:0-8025 GCA_964620785.1 uncultured Aestuariivirga sp. | reverse complement strand
ACCGCTGCCGCCCGCTCCAGAATCGAGAGTGGCGTCAGTGGCTGGAAATTGGCAGGATTCTTGTCGAGATCACGTTCATAGGCAGACATTGGGGTTTCCTCTTGCGGGGAAACCTAGCCTAACCGCCGGTGGCGTCAAAGCCGCTCCAGCGACTTGTTGAACAGCAATGTCGACGGAAGCGAGCCGTGCCAGCGCGCCACGAAACCGGCGAGCCACCAGGCCACGAGTGCCAGCACCAGGGACGCATAGCCATCCACGGCATAGTGCCAGCCCAGGTGCACCGAGCCGACGAGGATCATGCCGGCATAGATGGCAAAGCAGATTCCGGCAGTCCGGTTGACGCGCGCGGCGGCAAGCGCAAACAACACCGCTGAGGCATTGTGCATGGACGGGAAGGCTGAAATGCCAACCGGCGTCACCTTTCCCTGATAGCCGTCCCATAGCAATTGCTGGGCGTCGAGGGCCCACAGCGGCATGCGGCTGTCCACATCCTTGAGGTAGGCAAGAAGCGGCGCGTAGGGATCAGGGCTGTGCCCAAGCAGGCCATAATAGGCAGGCCCCGCCGAAGAAAAATACAGCGCCATGAGACCGCCGCCGATCCACCAGGTCAGCATGTAGGCAACGAAGAACTGCGTCCTGACCACCGTGGCCTGGCGCGCAAAGCCAAACCACATGAAAGTTCCGAACAGCGCCAGGAACCACATGTTGTAGGCCATGTTGAAAACAAAGGTAATGATGTCGCGGCCCATGATGGGTTGCAGCAGCGCCCATGGGTCGTAGCCGAAGTGCAGTGCCCGGTCCCAGGCCATGAGGGTCGTGTCATAGCTGAAGGGTTTCACCAGCGGGATCATCGGCTTCAGTTCAAGCAAGCCCTTGTTGAAGACGATCATCGCCAGCAGCAGCGGCAGGGCCAGCACGAAAGGCGCGGGTCGGCGGAACAGCCCGACGACATCTTCCCGCATCTGCCTGAACGGGCTAACGGGCTTGATGACCGTGGCATATTGCACCATGCGAAACATGAAGACGGAAGCGAGCCCCGCCGGTATCGTCAGCGTGATGATGCCTGTGGCCAGGCTCTTGATGGGCGCCTGCGTATAGCTCGGAATGTCCACCAGCAGGATGTAGGTGGTCAACGCAAAGGCCACCGAAATCACATAGAACGGCCACTGCACCACGAAACTTTGAGCCAGCAGCGGAAGCAGGTCACGCCGGGAATCTGCGCGGGCAAGAATTTCCGGTGAAGCGTGGCTCATGTACTGGCTCCCATGACCGACGCGAACTCGATGACCACACGGCCATGGCGGAACGTCACCAAGCTGCTGGGCCAGCCCCTGTCCGGGAACGGGTTGGCTGGCTTGGTGTCGGCAATGCTATGGGTATTGTGGCTCATCACTGGCCTTCGGCGTCTCGCCAGCGGTCTTAGTGTCACAAGCCGTTAAATCCGGTTAAGGACATTGGCCAAATGGCGTATTCCGCACCGGCTTGATCTCGGATGTATAGCCTTGCGAGAATGTTGGTGAAGACCGGGTTAATGAAAGGCCGTGCGATGAGCCGCTATCATGATGTCTATGCAAAATGGGTTGAAAGCCCGGAGGCCTTCTGGGCCGAGGCTGCCGGCCGCATCGACTGGCTGAAACCCTGGGACCAGGTCCAGGCCACGGTTGACGGCCTTGACCGCTGGTATGTCGGCGCGGAGTGCAACACCTGCTGGAACGCCGTGGACCGCCATGTGGCAGCAGGGCGTGGCGAGGACGCCGCAATCATCTTTGACAGCGCCTACTCCGGCACCAAACGCGTGATCAGCTTTCGCGCCTTGCAGGAGGAGGTCGCGGCACTTGCCGCCGGCATCGCAAGTCTCGGCGTGACGGCGGGTGACCGTGTCATCCTTTACATGCCCATGGTGCCCGAAGCGGTCGTAGCCATGCTCGCTTGCGCGCGCATCGGCGCCATTCATTCCGTGGTCTTTGGCGGCTTTGCGCCGCAGGAACTGGCAACGCGCATCAGCGACGCAAAGCCCAAGCTGATTCTCACCGCATCCTGCGGCCTGGAGCCTGGCCGCGTCATTGCTTACAAGCCGTTGATCGACGAGGCGATCAATCTTTCCGATCACAAGCCTTCCCATGTCGTCGTGTTTCAGCGCCCGCAAGTCACCGCTAAGCTGGGTGCCCGCGACATTGACTGGTCCGAACTCGTGACACAAATGAAGGCCTCCGGCGCGCAGGCAGAATGCGTCCCCGTCAAGGCCACCGATCCGCTCTATATCCTTTACACTTCTGGCACCACCGGCCAGCCCAAGGGCGTGGTGCGCGACAATGGCGGTCACATGGTGGCGCTTCACTGGTCGATGGAGAATGTCTATGGCCTGAAACCGGGCGATGTGTTCTGGGCCGCGTCAGACGTGGGTTGGGTCGTGGGCCATTCCTACATCGTCTATGCGCCGTTGCTGTTCGGTGCGACCACGCTTCTCTTTGAAGGAAAACCTGTCGGCACGCCCGATGCCGGCACCTTCTGGCGCATCATCAGCGAATATGGTGTTGCGGCGCTGTTCACGGCACCCACCGCCTTTCGCGCCATCAAGAAGGAAGATCCGGACGGCCAGCATATCTCGCGTTATGACCTGTCGAAATTCCACACGCTGTTCCTTGCGGGCGAGCGCGCCGACCCCGACACCGTGAAATGGGCCGAGGACAAACTGAAGGTTCCTGTCATCGACCATTGGTGGCAGACCGAAACCGGCTGGGCCATCGCCGCCAATCCCATGGGCCTCGGCATGCTGCCCGTGAAATATGGTTCACCCACCGTGCCGATGCCGGGCTATGACGTGCGCGTGCTCGACGAGGCAGGCCATGAGGTCAAGCGCGGCGAACTTGGCGCCATCTGCGTGAAGCTGCCGCTGCCGCCGTCCTGCCTGCCCACCCTGTGGAATGCCGACGACCGCTTCCATAAATCCTACCTCGCGCATTTCCCCGGCTACTATGAAACCGCTGATGCCGGCTTCATGGACGAGGATGGCTACCTCTTCATCATGTCGCGCACCGACGACATCATCAATGTCGCTGGCCACCGCCTGTCCACGGGCGGCATGGAGGAGGTCCTCGCCGCCCATCCCAATGTCGCCGAATGTGCCGTCATCGGCATTGCCGACGCCGTAAAGGGCCAGGTTCCACTGGGCTTCATTGTCTTGAAGTCAGGTGTCAACAGGGCGGCGGAACTCATTGAAAAGGAATGTGCTTCCCTGGTCAGGGAAAAGATCGGCGCCATTGCATCCCTGAAGTCGGTCATCACCATTGCGCGGCTTCCCAAGACACGCTCCGGCAAGATCCTGCGCGGCACCATGAGCAAGATCGCCGATCGCCAGGACTGGAAGATGCCGGCAACCATCGATGACCCTGCGATCCTCACCGAGATCACCGCCGCGATGCATGATCGTGGCATCGGCAAGTAGGAACTAGTGCGCGGCAGCCGCCTTGCCGCGCACCGCAATGAAAAGCAGAAGCGTGGCGGCAAGCAATGCGCCGGCAACAAAATAGGCAATGTCCGGTGATTGCACCGGCGCTGCCGGGTCCATGAAGTAGCCGAAGACCTGCGCGAAGAACACCGTTCCGAGCAGCATGGTGATCGCCATGATCGACGACACGCCGCCCTGCAATTCGCCCTGGGCGTTTTCCGGCGTCTCCTTGGACATCATTGCCGACAGCATCGGATGAACGAAGCCTTCCGGGCCGTGAACGATGAACAGCATGATGACGACGAGAAGGCCCGGCGCAAAGCCGTAGGCGAAGGCGGCGATACAGGCCGAGATGAGACCGAACAGTGCCGTTTTCCATTCGCCCCAGCGTTTCACCGCCGGGCCAACGAGGAACCCCTGGAACACCGCCGTGACGACGCCGAAGGCGGCTAGCGAAAGGCCAACCAGCCATTCGCTCCAGCCGAATTTCGCTATGCCCCAGAAGGCCCAGATCGCGGGGTAGATCGACGACGAAAAGAAATAGAGGGCCATCACCGCCGACAAGGGCAGCACGGCGCGATAAGTCTGGAACACCTTGAAAGTGCCGAACGGATTTGCCCGCACCAGTTCGAATGCCCGACGCTTTGCTGGTTCAAGCGTTTCCGGAAGCACGAAATAGCCATAGAGTAGATTTGCCGCCGAGATCGCCGCCGCCGCCATGAACGGCACCCGTGGCCCATACTCGCCCAGAAGTCCCCCGATGGCAGGGCCGATCACGAAGCCGAGACCGAATGCGGCCCCCACCATGCCGAAAGCCTTTGCGCGGTCCTCAGGTGCGGTCACATCGGCGATATAGGCATTGGCAATCACATAGGACGTGCCGCATAGGCCCGCAAATGCGCGCCCGACGAAGATCCAGAATAGGTTGGGAGCAAAGGACATCAGCAGATAATCGACGAACAACCCGAAGACCGCGAGCAGCAGCAAGGGCCTGCGCCCGAAGGCATCGGAGAGATTGCCCATCATCGGCCCGAAGAGAAACTGGGTCAGCGAAAAGGCGAAGAACAGCCAGCCGCCGATCTTTGCCGCATCGGCAATTCCCATGTGCCCCACATCTTCGATCAGTCCCGGCAGCACCGGCATGATGAGGCCGAAGCCCACCATGTCGAGCAGCACGGTGATCAGCACAAACGTGACGGCGTGGGGATTTTTTGCAGATGCAATCATGTGGAGCTTAGACCAAAAGACGCCTTCGCAATCAACCTGCCGCAGACCCAAACCTGTCAGCAGAATTTGGTTTCATCTCCGGCCCTGATTGCCTAAACAGCCTCGATCCATCTCGAAGGCAATCCCGCAACATGCATTCTCCCCAAGCGGCCCGTATCGCCGTCCTGCTCCTGTTTTTGTCTCACGGCATCATGCTTGGCGGCTGGGTGACGCACATTCCGCTTGCCAAGGAAAGGCTCGATGTGGGCCCTGGCATATTCGGCTTTGCGCTCCTGTCCTTTGCGCTGGGTGCTGTCATTTCCATGCCGCTGGCCGGCGCCATGATCAACAAATACGGCAGCGCCCGCGTCTGCTGGGTGACGGGCTTCAGTCTCGTCGCGTTCCTTTTTGCGCCAGCCCTTGCACCAACCCTCACGACCTTCGTGCTCGGCGGCATATTGCTCGGCGCTTCGGTCGGCAGCATGGATGTGGCGATGAACGCCCACGGCCTCGCCGTCGAGAAGGCGCTGAAGCTGCCGGTCATGTCATCGTTCCACGGCGCCTTCAGTGTCGGCGCCGCATTTGGCACGCTTGCCGGCGCATGGTGGATGGGCGTGGTCTCACCCATGCCCCAGCTTGTCACCCTCGCCGCACTGGGCTTCCTTGGCATTCTTTCGACCCTGCCCCTCATGCTGCCGGCCTCAGTGGACAAGGGCCTCTCTGGCAATCACTTCGCCATGCCGACGCGCGCCACCATCGGCCTCGGCCTCCTGTGTTTCCTGGCCCTGATGATCGAAGGCTCGGTTGCAGACTGGGCGGCCATCATGTTGCGCGAACGGCTGGTCATCGATACCGTGACCGCAGCTTACGCCTTCGGCTTTTACCAGACGGGCATGGCCGTGGCCCGCTTCTCGGGTGACGCCCTGCGGCTCCGTTTCGGGGCGGTGCGCATGGTGGCATTCAGCGCCATCCTCACGGCGCTCGGAACGGCCGCCGCCCTCCTAGTCCCGTCAGTCTGGCTTGCCATGGCGGCCTTCCTGATAGGCGGCATTGGCATTGGCAATGTGGCGCCGGTGCTGTTTGCCGGCGGCGGCAGGCTGGAGCCTGATGCGCCAGGGCGCGGCATCGCTGCCGTCACCAGCCTTGGCTATTCCGGCTTCCTCGCCGGCCCTCCCCTGATCGGCATCGTCGCCGAATTCACCAGCCTGCAATGGAGTCTGGGCCTCACTGTCATTGCGGCATTGATCATCGCCGCGTTTGCCCGCAAAGTACAATCGGCTGATACGTACTGAGGGCAGGCAATGGGCAATCCAGTCGAAGGCAAGCACGTCTTCATCACGGGCGCGGGCCGCGGCCTTGGCGCCGCCATGGCCGTGGTCTTTGCCGACCTCGGCGCCAAGCTCACCATCGCCGGGCGCAATCCCGAAAACCTGTTCGCATTGGCCGAGTCGATCAGGCTGCGTTCCGGCACAGCGCCCGAGACGGTTCCCATGGATCTTGCCGACATCTCGCAGGTCACGCTCTTTGCCAAGAAATGGCGTGATGAAAAACGCCCCCTCGACATTCTCGTGAACAATGGCGCCACCTGGCTCTCGGGCCCCATGGACAGCCATGATGCCCTGTCCATTTCCCAGACCATCACCGCCAATGTCATCGGCACATTGCTGCTCACGCGTGGCCTCCTGCCCCTGCTCAAGGCCGCAAAGGAACCGGATATCGTCAACATGATTTCGGTTTCGGGCATGCATAACGTGCCGCTGCAGGGCGCCTCTGTTGCCTATGTCGCTTCGAAGCACGGTCAGGCCGGCTTCAATGATGGCCTGCGCCAGGAACTGCGCGGCACAGGCATTCGCATCACCGCGATCTATCCGCCGAACATCCAGGACATTTCTCCGCTGAACGCGCAGGAATGGGACGAAGTGCGCGGGCCGGAAAGCTGGATCACCAACAGGGATGTGGTCGGCACCATTCTGGGTGCGCTGTCGCGGGCCCGCCATGTCGCCTACATGTCGGTGACCATGGAAACGCAAACATCAAACTTCCAGGGACATTAGGAGCAGAATTTGAGACTGAAAGACCGGGTTGCCCTCGTCACCGGTGCCGCGCGCGGCATCGGCCTTGCCATTGCAAAGCGCCTCGCGGAAGAAGGCGCCATCGTCACCATCGCCGACGTTCTTGATGCCGAAGGCGCATCCGCCGCGCAGCACCTCAAGGCCTCCTACATGCATTGCGATGTGTCAAAGGCCGCCGAGATCAACGGCGCCATTGCAAGCCTGACCAAGGCTCACGGCGCCATCGACATTCTCGTGAACAACGCCGCGATTTCCGTAGCCAAGGATTTCTTCGACATCACCGAGGAAGACTTTGACAAGGTCATCGGCGTCAACCTGAAAGGCGCCTTCCTGTTGACCCAGGCGGCGGCTCGCCAAATGGTGAAGCAGGTCGAAGCTGGCCGCAAGCCTGGCGCCATCGTCAACATGTCGTCAGTCAATGATACGCTCGCCATTCCGTCGATCGCGCCCTACACCATGTCGAAGGGCGGAATGAAGCAGCTCACCGCAGTCGCCGCACTTTCACTTGCGCCGCACGGCATCCGCGTCAATGCTATCGGACCGGGATCGATCCGCACTGCCATGTTGACCGGCACCTTGCAGGACAAGGCAGCAATGACGCGGGCCATGTCGCGCACGCCTTTAGGCCGCGTCGGCGAGCCTGAGGAAATCGCCGCGGTGGCCGCATTCCTGGCCAGCGACGATGCCAGCTACATCACCGGCCAGGTGATCTATGCCGATGGCGGCCGCATGCCGTTGAACTACACGGTTCCGGTCAGGGAATAGCCGCAGCGGCCATTACTGTCCGGGCCGTGCCAGGTGGCCGGGCGCGCCCGACCCCGCCTCGTCAGCAAGCGACCGCAACAGCGCTTCGAGCCCGGTCGTGAATGTGGCTTCGTGGTGCGGCTTGGAGAAGAACGGACCGATGGACATGATCGCCGGAAACTCTGATCGGGCCGTTTTCTCCGGAACCGGCTCAGTCGCCGAAGGGCCCCTGACATAGCCCTGTGCCTCATCAAGTCCGGCACCCATGATGTAATAACCGATGACGCGGAAGTGTGCTGCCTGGCGGGCTGGTGCCAGGCCACTCTCCTGAAAGATCTCGACGATCCGGTTGAGGAAGGACAAGCCAGCCCTGCTGTTCATCCGATAGACGGCAAAATACGGAAAGAACCCAGGGTGCCGGAGCGCTGTGGCTCGATAGGCATGACACACACGCCTCAGCCTTTCGATCCAGTGCATTTCCGAGGATGGAATTTCCGTCTCGGCAATGCACATCTCGACCATGGCGTCGAAGAGATGGGCCTTGCTCGGATAGTA
>CAZUKI010000085.1:0-10584 GCA_964620785.1 uncultured Aestuariivirga sp. | reverse complement strand
TGCCACTTTCGGCAAGGTCGGGAATGATCACGCGCTGATAGCCCACCCAGTGATGCTCGCCGTCCGGTTTCACCATCACCGCCAGCACATGGTCATAGACGGGCTTTTCCGACTTCACCGCATCGAAGTAAGAGCGCGAGACAATGCGGTCATAGGTGTTGCCGGACAGGCACGGGAAAGACACGGGTGATACGCCCCAGATCTTGGCGACCAGCGACTTGTTGCCGACACGTTCGACAGTTGAAGAATCCTTGTTCAGGTCAACGAGGCAGGTAACGGTTTCGTCTTCGACCGCATCACCCCTGTCCAGCACCGCGCGCAGCCGTTCCGGCATTGCCTTGTCATCCGTTGGAAAGGCGCGGGTGTAAGTGCGTTGCGAAAAGTGGACATCACTCTTGAAGATCAAGGTTTCGACGCGGTCGATCACCTCTTCCGCGGTTTCGTACTGTTCATTGATCCACCCCATGTTCATGTATGAGATGTTGTAGGGTGGCATCGAGACGCGCAGGAACGTGAGAGCGAAGAGCAACGATGACCAGTTGGCGCTGCCCATGCACCACTTGATGGTCGTGCCGGTGTCCGACGATGCAACCTTGACCATGTGAAACTGATCAAGGAGGACGCGCTCGGAGTAGTCGGTGCCGTCCGGCCGCTGAGGCCGCTTCACCAATTCTCCATCCTTGATCCAGAAGACCATGTTAGCCGTCGTTTAGTTGTTCGTTGGCCGCCCCCGGTTTGCGGTTGTCTTGCTCGAGTTAATCCCCAAATCTGCAACAAACTCTTACTATTGCTATACCAGTAAAGGTTGCATTCCACGGCGCGGAGCAATCTCTGTGACCCGGTTCTACAGGACCTTGATGTCAACCCTGGTGATTTCAGAGACGACTGTGACGGCGGGGCTGCCCCGCTCACGGTACTTGGGCAAGATCACGCGATGATAAGGCACCCAGTGGACCTGATTGTCAGGCAGGCGCAGGGCCGCCAGCACCTGATCGTAATGGGGTTCGCCGGACTGCAGCACGCGGTCATAAGCCTCGCTCACGGCGTCGCCGTACTTGCTGATGGGCTGGCAGGGAAACGACGAGGTAATGGTTCCCCAGACCCGGCCAATGGCGGACTTCGGCCCTACCCTTTCCACCACATAATTATGGGTCAGTTGGTCGAGGGTTGCCTCGACACTGAAGTCATCCTGCGCATCCCTCTTTTCGAGGGCATGGCGCAAAACCGGAGAAAGCGGCACGAGGCGGGGGTCAACTTCCTGGACGAAGGCACGGCTGAAGAACTGCCTGTCGCCACGGGCCAGGATTTCCTCGATGCGCCGGGACGCAGCGCCCCTGTCGCGATAGACTTCCTCGAACCAGCCATAGGCGTGAAAACGCAGGATGAAAGGTGGCCTGGCCTCATCAAGAAACTGCACAGCCCTGAAGAGCGAGGCGTAACAGGGCGATTGCACCTTCCACTTCAACTCCGTGCCCAACTCGCCGATAACGAGCCGCACGTCACCGGCTTCGAGGCGGAGATCCTCAGCCGTGTGCGTCAAGGGTTCGCCCGAACGCTGCGACAGTTCGATGACGCCCGCACTTATCCAAGAGACCTGGCCGCGCATTCCTCACTTCCAGACTGTCCAGGGTGAGAGGGCATGCTTCGCCGCTCCGTCCAGAAACCGGAGTCACCCTGCCGCCAGCTTCCAAACTTGCATCGGCCTGGATAACAAATCGTTTAAGAGATGGGTCCGATTGCACGAAAAGGCCCGGCCGGGCCTGGCCGGTCAGCCGAAATTGTTGCTGCGGGGGAAACCCTTGGGAGGCAGCCGGCCGGCCTGGGCGCGCTCGCCCACCCAGTCGGCAAGGTCCGTCACGGTCCATTCACGGCCCGACGCGTCAAGCCAGCGCAACCCGTCCTTACGCTTGAAGGCAATGGCATCGGACAGGCCGCCATCCTTGAACTTCTGCATCCTGAGGCCCTTGCCGCGGGTCATTTCGGGAAGTTCCGAGAGTTTGAAGATCAACAACTTACGATTGTCCCCAACGCTCGCGACGTGATCTGCTCCCTCCGGCACAATACGGCAGACAATTGCCTCGGCCGGGGCCTTCACGTTCAGCACCTGTTTGCCCTTCCGCGTGTTTGCAAGGCATTCATCCTCGTTGACGATGAAGCCGTCAGCCTCGGTCGAGGCGATAAGACGCCTGGCGCCCGACTGATAGACAAAAAGGGCAACGATCTGGTCAACGGCGTCCACTTCGGCAAGCAGGCGGACAGGCTCGCCATGGCCCCTGCCGCCCGGCAGCTTGGCACCATCCAGCGTGAAGAATTTTCCGGACGAGGCCAGAAGCATGATCTTGTCGGTGGTCTGGGCGGGCACCACGAAGCGCTCCTGATCGCCTTCCTTGTAAACAAGCGTGGACTTGTCCTCGAGGTGGCCCTTCATGGCGCGGATCCAGCCCTTTTCAGAACAGACCACCGTGATCGGTTCCTTCTCGATGAGCATCTCCTCGAGTTGCTCCGCCACATCCGGCGCTTCGGCAAAATCACTGCGGCGGCGGCCGAGCGGCGTTTTCTTGGAATAGGTTTCCTTCACCTTCCGAATGTCGTCGGCAATGCGGTTCCACTGCTCGTCATCAGACTTGAGCAGGCCCTGCAGGCCCTTCTGTTCCTTCTTGAGTTCCGTGTGCTCGCGGCGGATTTCCATTTCCTCAAGCTTGCGCAGGGCGCGCAGGCGCATGTTGAGAATGGCTTCGGCCTGCATGTCAGTGAGCTTGAAGCGCTTGATGAGAGCGGGCTTCGGTTCGTCTTCCTCGCGGATGATGCGGATCACCTCATCGAGATTGAGATAGGCAATGAGGTAGCCATCGAGAATCTCGAGCCTGCGGGCAATTTCCTTGAGCCGGAAATTGGTGCGCCTCACCAGCACCGTCTTGCGATGGTCCAGCCATTCCCGAAGCACGTCCTTCAGGGACATGACTTTCGGCACCTTGCCACCCGAGAGCACATTCATGTTCAGGGGAATGCGCGCCTCAAATTCCGTGGCGCGGAAAAGCTGCTCCATCAGAAGTTCCGGTTCGATGTTCCGGCTCTTGGGTTCCAGAACGATGCGCACATCCTCGGCGGATTCATCGCGGATGTCGCCGAGCAGCGGCAGCTTCTTCTCGTTGAGGAGTTCCGCCACGCGCTCGATGAGCCTGCTCTTCTGCACGAGATAGGGAATTTCGGTGACGACAATCTGCCAGCCGCCGCGGCCCAGTTCTTCCTGGCTCCAGCGGGCACGGACGCGGAAACCGCCCTTGCCGGTCTTGTAGGCCTGGACGATGTCCTCGCGGCTATCGATGATGATGCCGCCCGTCGGGAAGTCGGGGCCCGTGACAAACTGCGTGAGTTTCTCGACGCCGGCATTGGGCGTCTTGATGAGGTGAAGGGCTGCGTCGCAAAGCTCTGCCACGTTGTGCGGCGGAATCGAGGTTGCCATGCCGACGGCAATGCCTGTTGCGCCATTTGCAAGAAGATTGGGAAATGCCGCGGGAAGAACGACAGGCTCTTCCACGGAGCCATCGTAATTCGGCCGGAAGTCCACGGTCTCTTCGTCGAGGCCATCAAGGAGAAGGCCCGCCACATCCGTCATGCGTGCTTCGGTGTAGCGATAGGCCGCCGCGCCATCGCCATCGATGTTGCCGAAGTTGCCCTGGCCATCAACCAGCGGGTAGCGCGAGGAGAAATCCTGGGCGAGGCGGACCATGGCGTCATAGATCGCGGCATCGCCGTGGGGGTGATAACCGCCCATGACGTCGCCGACGATCTTGGCCGATTTCTTGAAGGCCGCCGACGGATCAAGCCGCAGCAGCCGCATGACATGCAGCAGCCTGCGATGAACCGGCTTGAGGCCGTCCCTGGCGTCGGGAAGCGCCCGGTGCATGATGGTGGAGAGCGCGTAAGCGAGGTAGCGCTCTTCCAGTGCAGATTGCAGTTCGATGGGTTGTGCAGGTGTCGGGGCCTGCGGGGGAGTCTTCGGTTTCTTCATGATTCGCGCGGGATTATAGCAGCCGGGACCGGTCAGACCCGCGTCACCAGCACCTTGACCACGGGCTTCTTGCCCCAGGCCGTTTCTGCCGCCCGGCGCACGGCGGCGCGGATTGTATCGGCCAGCACGTTGTCATCCTTGCGGCGCGGTTTGGGCATGGAACCGAAAGCCGTGTCGACGGCTTCCTCCAGGTCAGGTTGGAGGCCCTTGGGAACGCCATCAAGAATGACCTGCGGATCATCGGCAAGCTGCAAATGGTCATCGACGGCGAGACCGACCACGATGATGCCGACAAAAGAGAGCTTGCGGCGCTCCTTGGCGGGGCCGTCAGTGCCTGCCACCACCAGCTTGCCATCGACATGTAGGGTCGCCGCGTAAGCCTCATCAATATTGCCGATCGGATGCGGTGCCAGCCGCGCGATCTTGCCGTCCTCAAGGATCAGTGTCTCGGTGATGCCGCAGCTTCGGGCAAACTTGGCATGCGCCAGGAGATGGCGCGGCTCGCCATGCATGGGGATCACGGCCCTGGGCTTCAGCCAGCCATACATGAGCTTCAGTTCGCCCTGGCGCGGATGCCCGGAGGAATGGACGAGAGCGTCGTCTGCGGTGACAACGTCGATCGACAGCTTGGCCAGATTGTTGATGACGGCGCCAACATCCTTTTCATTGCCGGGAATGGTGCGTGCCGAGAAAATGACGAGATCGCCCTCCTCCAGTGCCACATTTGGATGGTTGTCCTCGGCAACGCGGGCCATCGCGGCGCGCGGCTCTCCCTGGCTTCCGGTGCAGAGCAACATGATCTTGTCGCGCGGCAGATAGCCGAAGGCATCTTCTTCAAGAAAGGCGCCGGCATCGCCAAGCATCCCGCAATTCCGTGCCGCCTCGATGGTATTGCGCATGGCGCGGCCTGCGAGAACCACTTCACGGCCCGCTTCCCTGGCAGCGCGAACGGCCGAGGTTATGCGCTCCACATGCGAGGCGAAGGTGGTGACGGCGACGCGGCCTTCCGCATGGGCGATGATATCGGCAAGCGTCTCGGCGACATCCTTTTCGGATGGGGAAACGCCTTCACGCAGCACATTGGTTGAATCACAGACCAGGGCATCGACACCTTCACGGCCGATCTCGATGAAGCGGTTTTCGTTGAAGGGTGCACCCAGTTGCGGCGTGCGGTCGATCTTCCAGTCACCCGAATGCAGCACGTTGCCTGCCTTCGTCTTGATCCACAGGGCATGAGATTGCGGAATCGAATGGGTGACAGGCACCAGTTCAAGCGTGAAGTCACCAACCACGAACGGCTTGCCAGCCTCCACGACATGGACCGGAACCTCGTCTTCAAGGCCATGTTCCTTGAGCTTGAGCTTCAGGATCTCGGCGGCGAAGGGCGAACAATAGACATCACACTCGAGCTGTGACCACAGCCAGGGCACGGCACCGATATGGTCTTCATGGGCATGGGTGATGACCAGGGCCGCCAGATCATCACGGTTTGAAGTGATGAAACCTACGTCAGGCAGGATGACGTCGATGCCTGGTTCCTTCTCGGTGCCGAACTTGACGCCGAGATCGACCATCAGCCATTGGCGGCGGCGGGCATTGCCCACGCCATAGCAATAGCAGTTCATGCCGATCTCGCCGGTGCCGCCCAGAGGCAGCAGCACCAGGTCATCCGGAAGCGGCGCACGCCTCGCGTTCATGCCGTCGTTTCCCGTGCCGCCTTGAGCGATGGAATGCAAAGCTCGCCCGCGTGAAAGGTCTGCTGCCTGCCATCACTTCTCGTCAACAGCAACGCACCATCATCGGCGATGCCGGTGTATATGCCTTCGACCATGATTTCCTCGGTCGAGACGGCAACCCGCTCACCGATGCCGATAGCATGAGATTGCCATTGCTCCCGCACGGTGCCGAAGCCGGCGCCATCCCGCCACAACGCAAGAACGGTCGAGAACGCGGCACGGTAGGCAGCAAAGACTTCATTCACGGTGGCGCCGCTGCCCAACTTGCGCAAGCTGGTTGCAGGATAGCGCAGGCCTTCCGGGGCATGTTCGACATTGATGCCACAACCGATTGCCAGCACGCCCGGCGCCAGAACCTCCGAGAGGATGCCTGAAATCTTCGCGCCACCAGCAAGGCAGTCATTGGGCCATTTCAACTGGATCACGGCCGTGGGCACGAAAGTGCTGAGAGCGTTACGGACCGCCAACGCCACGACGAAACCCAGTTGCGGAACGATGGCCTGCTGCGCTGTGACCGGCAACAGCAATGTTGAATAGAGGTTGCCGCGCGGCGAAATCCAGTTTCGGCCTAGCCTGCCCCGGCCGCCAGTCTGCTCATCGCTGACGAGCCACAAGGGTCCGCGTTCACCGGCATCATGCAGGCGCCGCGCTTCGAGATTGGTCGAGTCGATCGTCTTGTAGTGCCTGACCGGTGTCCTGTGGACCACGATTCAGTACAGCGATTTCGCCGCCGCTTCCGCCAGCGCGAGCAAGGGAGAAACGATGACGATGAAAAGCAGTGAGAAGGCGCCGCCCAGATAGGCCACCGACTTCACTTCTGTCTCCAGAGGATCGAAGGCAGGTTTGGGGTCGTCGAAGTAGATGATCTTGACGATGCGCAGGTAGTAATAGGCGCCAACAACACTGGCGAGAACGCCAATGACCGCTAGCACAATCAAGCCTGCCTTGACGGCCGCCATGAAGACGAAGAGCTTGCCGAAGAAGCCGGCGAGCGGCGGAATGCCGGCCAGTGAAAACATCAGCATGGAAAAGACGAAGGCGAGGCCCTTATGGGTCCGGCCAAGCCCGGCCAGGTCAGAGATCGACTCGACGTGCTTGCCGCCGCGTCGCATGGCGAGGACACAGGCAAAGGTTCCGACCGTGGTTGCCACATAGATCAGCATGTAGAGGATGACGCTCTGCACCCCCTCCTGGCTGCCGGACGCCAGGCCGAGCAGCGCATAGCCCATGTGGCCAATCGAGGAATAGGCAAGCAGGCGCTTGATGTTGCTCTGGCCAATGGCAGCCACGGCGCCGAGCACCATGGAAAGCACTGAAACCACGACGAGGATCTGCTGCCAATCATGAACAGCGGCAGCAAACGGCCCGACAACCACGCGGATGATGAGCGCCATGGCGGCGACCTTCGGGGCGGCTGCGAAGAAGGCGGTCACAGGTGTTGGCGCACCTTCATAGACATCCGGCGTCCACATGTGGAAGGGAACGGCGGAAACCTTGAAGGCAAGGCCAGCGAGAATGAAGACAAGGCCGAAGACGACGCCGAGACTGGTGCCGGATTGCAGGGCCGCTGCAATGGCCGTGAACGAGGTTGTGCCGGTGAAGCCATAGACCAGCGAGGCGCCGTAGAGCAGCAGCCCGGAGGACAGCGCGCCCAACACGAAATACTTGAGGCCTGCCTCCGAAGACTTGGCATCGTCGCGGTTGATGGCGGCGACCACATAGAGCGCCAGCGACTGCAGTTCGAGACCCATGTAGAGCGAGATGAGATCATTAGCCGAAATCATCATCATCATGCCGAGGACCGCAAGAAGCACGAGGATCGGATATTCAAAGCGTGCCATGCGCGCGGCAGTGAGGAACTTCATCGAGAGCAGGATTGCGATGATGGCTGCCACGATGGAGATGAACTTGAGAAGGCGGGCAAAGTCGTCAACGAGGAAGGCGCCGCCGAAGGCCGTGACCTTTCCAGTGGTTCCAAAGATGGCCAGCAATGCCGCCACCGCAAGCGCCACGATCGACAGGATGCTGACCAGCGTGAAGGGCTCGCCCTTCTTGAAGACGCCAACCATCAGGAGGGCCGCGGCCATGATCGCAAGTGCGATTTCGGGAAAAGCCGCCACAGCGTCGATGCTTTGCAGGAGGGACATGGCAGCGCTCACTTCAAGGCAAGTGCCGTGGCAGCATCTGGAAGATGCAGCGCAGCGACCTGCAGGGATTTCATCAGGTTTTCAACCGAGGCCCCGACCGTGTCGAGGATGGGTGCCGGATAGACACCAAAGAAAAGTGTCAGGACTACAAGCGGTGCCATGAAGGCAAATTCGCGCCGCGTCATGTCGGGCATCCAGGCGAGGTCAGGCTTGTCGAGCTTGCCGAAGATGACGCGGGCATAGAGCCAAAGCGCGTAACACGCAGAGAGAATGACACCGGTAGTGGCGAAGAAGGCGACCCAGGAATTGTTCTGGAACGTGCCGATCAAGGTCATGAACTCACCGACAAAGCCGGAGGTTCCGGGCAAGCCGACATTGGCCATGGTGAAGAGCATGAAGACGGCAGCATAGATGGGCATGCGATGGACAAGGCCGCCATAGGCGGCGATCTCGCGGGTGTGCATGCGATCGTAGATGACGCCGACACTGAGGAAGAGCGCGCCGGAGACAAGGCCGTGGCTCACCATCTGGAAGATGGCGCCGTCGATGCCCTGGCGCGTCATGGAGAAGATGCCCATGGTGACGAAGCCCATGTGGGCCACCGAAGAATAGGCAATGAGCTTCTTGATGTCTTCCTGCATCAGCGCGACCAGCGAAGTGTAGATGATGGCGATGACCGACAGGACATAAACGAAGTTCTGGAAGTAAAGGCTCGCGTCCGGGAACATGGGCAGCGAGAAGCGCAGGAAGCCGTAGCCGCCCATCTTCAGGAGGATGGCGGCGAGGATGACCGAGCCCGCAGTCGGCGCCTCGACGTGTGCATCGGGCAGCCAGGTGTGGACCGGCCACATCGGCATCTTCACCGCGAAGGACGCGAAGAAGGCAAGCCACAACCACTTCTGCATTTCAGGCGGGAAGGCTGTCGGGTTTGAAACCAGCGTCGCAATATCGGTCGTCTCGGCGTGCCAATACATCGCGATGATGGCGAGCAGCATGAGCACCGAGCCCAGGAGCGTGTAGAGAAAGAATTTGAAGGAGGCATAGACGCGCCGTGGCCCGCCCCAGATGCCGATGATCAGGAACATCGGAATGAGGCCTGCTTCGAAGAACACGTAGAACAGCACGAGGTCAAGCGCGCAGAAGACACCGATCATCAGTGTTTCGAGCACGAGGAAGGCGATCATGTATTCGCGCACGCGCTTCGTGACATACCAGGACGCCAGGATGCAGATCGGCATCAGGAAGGTCGTCAGCATCAGGAGCGGCATTGAAATGCCGTCCACACCCATGCGGTAATGGGCAAGGCCGCCCATCCAGTTGTGGCTTTCAACCAGCTGGAAGCCTGCCTCGGCGCGGTTGAAATTGAGTGGAACCAGAAGCGAAACCAGGAAGGTGCCGATGGTGGTCCACAGTGCCGCATAACGCGCATAGCGCGCAGCGGCCTCGTCATCTCCACGCGCAAAAAGAATGGCGAGGACACCCACCAGCGGCAGGAAGGTGATGAGCGACAACAAGGGCCAGGACATGGATGACATCAGTGTCCTCCCCCGAATGAGAACCAACTGACGAGTGCAGCAACGCCAATGAGCATCGCGAAGGCATAGTGATAGACATAGCCAGTCTGCAGCTTGACGGCTTGAACCGACAAATCACCGACGCGCGCCGAAACACCATCCGGCCCCAGACCATCGATCACCGTGCCATCGCCCTTCTTCCAGAGGAAGCGGCCAATCCACATGGCGGGGCGCACGAAGATGGCGTCATAAAGTTCATCGAAATACCACTTGTTGAGCAGGAACTGATACACCGGCTGATGCATGGCGGCGAGTTGCTGCGGAAGCCTGGTGTTGCTGATGTAGAACAGGAAGGCCAGGGCGAAACCGAGGACCATGGCCACGAAGGGCGAGTATTTCACCCAGGCCGGCACATCATGCATTTCGTGGACGATGTGGTTCTCGGCACCGCGGAAGATGCTGCTGCCCCAGAACTCGGCCTCAGCGTGACCGATGAAGTATGGCGCGAAGATGTATCCCGCAAGCAGGGCTCCGGCGGCCAGCACATAAAGTGGCACCAGCATCACCTGCCCGCTTTCATGGACATGTTCCATGGTGTGATGGTCGGCGCGGGGCTTGCCGTTGAAGGTCATGAAGGCCAGACGCCAGGAATAGAACGAGGTGCAGAAGGCGGCGATCACCAGCAGGGCAAAGGCAAAGAGGTGCGGGCCTGCCTGAGATGCGAAGGCGCTTTCGATGATGGCATCCTTGGAGAAGTAACCGGCGGTCAGTGGGAAGCCTGTCAGCGCCAATGTGCCGATCAGCATCAGGGCCCAGGTCGCACGAATGTGCGGTGCAAGGCCGCCCATCTTGCGCATGTCCTGCTCACCGGACATGGCATGAATGACGGAACCAGCGCCGAGGAAGAGCAGCGCCTTGAAGAAGGCGTGGGTGAAAAGGTGGAACATGCCGACGCCATAGGCGCCGAGCCCCATCGCCACGAACATGTAGCCGAGCTGGGAACAGGTGGAATAGGCGATGACACGTTTGATGTCGTTCTGCACCAGACCAACCGTGGCCGCGAAGAAGGCCGTCACTGCGCCGATGACGATCACGACATTGCGCGCAACGTCGGAGTACTCGAAGAGCGGCGACATACGCGCGACAAGGAAAACACCGGCCGTCACCATCGTCGC
>CAZUKI010000084.1:5775-10613 GCA_964620785.1 uncultured Aestuariivirga sp. | reverse complement strand
TGGCGCATGAATTCGGCGTTCTCGCCCACATAGGACGAGATCATCTTCTTGACTTGCTTGCCCTCGAGGAGCTGCCCAAGACCGAAGCCATCAACGCCTGCATTGTTGGACGCAATGGTGAGGTTCTTCGTGCCCCGGCGCTTGATTTCTGCGATGAGCAATTCGGGAATGCCGCAGAGGCCAAAGCCGCCCGCGGCAATCAACATGCCATCAAAGAGCAGGCCATCGAGCGCCGCCCTGGCATCGGGATAAATCTTTTTCATGTTATTTGGCTTTCCTCCGGGCCTTATCTTGCCCAAGGGCTTCCTAGCGAGTTTGTGTTTTTTCGCCAAGGTATGCTGAAAGGCCCGGCACGTCCTTCGCGCGGAGCAGGGCTGCAGTCCTGCGATAGGCGATGATCTGACCGTCAGTCAGGAAGGCCGTGTGGCTTGCCGCCACCCTTGCATCGTCAGGATGGTGGGTCACCATGAGGGTGGTGAGGCCGCGCTCGACATGCAGGGACTTGAGCAGATCTAGCATCTCGCGGCGAAGCGCGGGCCCCAGGGCCGTGAAGGGCTCATCAAGCAGAAGAAGCGGCTTGTCGCGTACCAGCACGCGGGCAATTGCTGCGCGCTGGCGCTCGCCGCCCGAGAGTTCGCCGGGCCGGTGTTGCTCCTTGCCGGTCAGGCCCACCTGGGCGAGTGCCGCAGCCAGGGCGTGGCGCTGGTTGGCTATCAGTTGCAGAGACGGCGAGAGGCCAAGAGCGACATTGGTTGCCACATCGAGATGGGCAAAAAGGTTGTTGTCCTGGAAGATCATGGAAAGCGGCCGCTCGGCGGGGCTAGCCTGGGTCACGTCGTGGCCGTCAATGGTGATCGTGCCCGATAGCGGCGTCTCAAACCCGGCGATGAGGGAGAGAAGCGTGGACTTGCCGCCGCCTGACGGGCCGAGAATGGCAGTGAAACTTCCCCTTTCCACGTTGAGATCGAAATGCATGGCCTGGCCGGGGTAGCGGAAGGTTACGTCGCGGAGTTCAAGCATGACGCCTGCTCCATGCGTCTGCGGCCCAGAGAAAGGCAAAGGAGAGGACGGCGAGGACCAGGGCCGTGCCCATGGCGCCTTCCATGCGGTAACTGCCCATCTGCTGATAGATCAGCGCGGGAAGCGTTACGTAGCGTCCGCCGCCGAAGAACAGGATGGCCGAAAGATCGCCGAGCGAAACCAGCGCAGCCATGGAAAATGCCAGGGCGAGGGGCGCAGAAGCCGCGGGAAGGTCTATGTGGCGCAAGCGGTTCCAGCCCGAAATGCCAAGCGTGGCGCAGAGCTTGTTGTGCGAGGCAAGTTGGCCATGGAGCGCGGGTGCTAGAATGCCATGGGCAAAGGGAAGCGCCATGAGGCCGTTGAGAGCGATGATAAATGGAAGCGCCAGAAGCGGGAGCCCCGGCCCCTTGCTGACGAGGATGAACCATCCAGTGGCAATGACGGCCGGCGGCAGGATGAGGCCTGCCTGGCTGACAAGTGTCGTGAGCCCCTTTCTCGCCGGCGCGCGCGCAGACCATGAGGCAAGCATCCAGGCCAGAAGGCACGTCACAGTTGCCGTGGTACAGCAGAGAGCGAGGCTGGTGCCGAGGGCACGCAGCAGGCTGCCACTGGCTGAAACATTGGTCACGCCCGTGACGACGACGGCGGCAAGCGGAGGCGCCAGCAATGCGACGAGCAGCAGGAGCGCAAGGCTGTCAGCGATTCTCGCGGGCAATGATTGCCCGTCGAAACGTCGCTTGGTGAGGCGCAGGGCATCCTGGGTCTGGAAAGTTGCGGAAGCGCGCAGCACACCCCAGCCCAAGAGGCCACACAGGGCGATCTGAACGAGCGCCAGCAAGGTAGCGCGGGCAGGGTCGAAGTCAGAGCGCAGGGCCTGATAGATGGCAACCTCCAGCGTGCTCGCCGAAGGACCACCGCCCAAGGTCAGCACCACCGTGAAGCTCGCCACGCACAGAAGGAAAATGAGAAGCAGGCTCCCGGGCAGAGCCTGGCGCAGGACCGGCCAATCCACATGGCGGAAATGGGCAAGGTCCGTGAGGCCCAGCTGGCCGGCAAGGCGCAATTGCTCTGTGGGTATGGTGCCAAGGCTTGCGAGCACAAGGCGGGCCATCAGCGGTGCGTTGAAGAAGACATGGGCAAGGAGAATGCCAGTCAAGCCGTAGAGCGGAATCCAGCCCGCAAGCGGCCCATTGGCGCCGAAGATGCCGATGAGGCCGAGCACCGCCACGATGGCAGGCAGGGCCATGGGAACCGCCAGCAGCTGGACAAGCTGCGTTCGTCCCCAGAAGGTGCGGCGCGCCAAGGCAAGGGCGGCGCCGACACCGAGCAGGGCCGAGAGTGCCGTCGACAGGAGTGCCTGCCACAGTGTGAAGGCGATGACGCGAACCGTATAGGCGTCAAATGCCTTGGCTGCTTCGCCTGATCCCAGTCCCAGCAGGGCAACCGGCAGGAGGCCGGCTATGACCAGCGCCAAAACCAGCGTAGCGGCGAGGGGCCCTCCAGCTTCACCTATTGCGTTTGTGCGTTCAGCCATTCGTCAATCCAGGCGCGGCGGTTTGCGGCGACCTCTTCCGGCGAAAAAAGCAGCGTCGTTTCAGGCTTCACCAATTCATCAAACGTCTGTGGCAGCGGAGCAGATGTCGTGCCGGCGGGCAACATCCAGTTGCCCTGCGGGATTTCATCCTGGAAGCCGGGTTCGAGCATGAAAGCGAGGAACTTGCGCCCCAGTTCCTCTTGCGGCGAGCCTTTGATGACGCCAGCCACCTCAATTTGCAAATAGTGGCCTTCGGCAAAAGCCGCCGCCTTGTAGCGTGTGCTGTTCTCGGCGATCACATGGTAGGCAGGTGAGGTCGTGTAGGACAGCACCATGGGAGCCTCGCCCTTGGTGAAGAGGGCATAGGCTTCCGACCAACCCGGCGTGACCGTGAGAATGCGCGGCTTCAGCTTTTTCCAGGCATCGGCGGCGCCATCGCCATAGACCTTCTTCATCCACAGCAGGAAGCCGAGGCCTGGCGTCGAGGAGCGCGGGTCTTCGAGCACAATCTTGGCATCGCCACCGCCCTCCACGAGGTCCTTCAGGCTGGCTGGCGGCGCCGTCAGCTTCTCCGTGTCGTAAACCACGGCGAAATGGGCATAATCGAATGGCAGGAACAGCGGATCAGTCCAGGTAACCGGAACCTTGACCTTGCTCACATCCTGGCGGTGCTCGGCAAAGAGTCCGGTGGCGGCAGCATCGGCCGTCAGGTTTGTGTCAAGGCCGAGGACGACATCAGCTTCGGTGCTGGCGCCTTCGATCTTCAGGCGGTTCAGCATGGCGACACCATCGCCGAGGGCCACATAGCTCACGGTGCAGTCGCAGGTTTTCTCGAAATTTGCCTTGATCCTGGCGCCGGGGCCCCATTCCGAGGTGAAGCTCTCATAGGTGTAGATGGTGAGCGTGTCCTTTGCCTCGGCCACAGGGGCAAGGCACAGGAGGGCAGCAGTTGCGAGAATGATCTTCTTCATAAAACCTCCAAGGGCGGATGGAGGTTTGGCTGCGCCATGCGCTGCCGCCCGCAATCCCTCCGCCGGTGTTAACCGGATCAGGTTCAGCGGGTTGGGGCCAAGTGCCCCTCTCAGCTGCGTTGATGCAGCACCCCGTTGAGAGCTGGCCCTAGATAGGGCGGATTGCCAGCACGGTTCAAGCGTGATTTTCTGCATGGGCTTAACAAGGAATCCACATGCCCGACTTCCCGATCATCGATGCCCATGTCCACCTCTGCAATGTCTCGGAACTGAAATATTCCTGGACGAAGGATGCCCCACAGCTCGGTCGCAATGTTTCGCCGGCAGACCTGAAGAAGGCGGCAGGGCCAGTCACCATCGAGAAGTTCGTTTTCATCGAGGTGGATGTCGACCATCCCTATGAACTGACAGAAGCAGCCTGGATCGAAAGCCTCAGGCCATCAACGCCCGAACTTGGCGCAATGGTGGCTTCACTGCCGCTGGAGCAGGGCGCCAGCATCGAAGAAGACATCATTTCACTGAAGCGTCACAGCCTGCTGCGCGGCATCCGCCGTCTCATCCAGAAGGAGGCCGATCCGACTTTCTGCCTGCAGCCTCGCTTCATCGAGGGTCTCAAGTTGCTTGCCAGGCACGACCTCTCCTTCGACATCTGCATCTATCACCACCAGTTGCCGTCGGTCATCAAGATGGTGGGGCAATGCCCGGAAGTGCGCTTCGTGCTCGACCACATCGCAAAGCCTGGTATCAATGCGGGGCTTTTTGAACCCTGGGCGGCGCAACTCAGGGAGCTTGCGCGCTTCCCGAATGTCTCCTGCAAGATTTCCGGCGTCATAACAGAAGCGGACCACACGTCGTGGACGCGCGACGAGGTGAAACCCTACATTGCTCATGCCATCGACTGCTTTGGCTTTGACCGGGCAATGTTCGGCAGCGACTGGCATGTGCAGGAACTTGCCGGCACATATCGGGGTTGGATCGAAGTGGTGGATTGGGTTGTGGCGGGCGCCAGCGCCGAGGAAAAGCGGAAGCTGTTCCGCGAGACGGCCAAGAAGGCCTATCGCATCACCTAGCCACCATCAGTTTCCAAGCACTGCGGGAAGGCGCAGGCCGTTGTCCCTGGCGCATTGAATGGCAATGTCATAGCCGGCATCGGCGTGGCGCCAGACCCCCGACGCCGGATCATTCCATAGAACGCGCTCGAGCCTTTTTGCTGCCGCGTCAGTGCCATCGGCAACGATCACCATGCCGGCGTGTTGCGAGAAGCCCATGCCAACACCACCACCATGATGCAGGCTCACCCAGGTGGCGCCGCT
>CAZUKI010000084.1:2228-5675 GCA_964620785.1 uncultured Aestuariivirga sp. | reverse complement strand
AGTTTCTTCATCGCCGCATCGGTTTTGTAAATGTCCTGGGGATCGCCCGAGAGGGCACACCAGCGGAAGGGGCCGATGCCACGGCAGAAGAGCGGACGGATGTAGGCCGGCACGAAGCCAGGAAATGCAAAGGCGTTTTCGAGGCCCTCATCCCGCGCCACCTGACGGATGTTGTTGCCATAGTCGAGGGTTGGCACGCCTGCGTTCCAGAAGTCCATCATGGCCTTCACGTGGATCTTCATGGAGGCTCGGGCAGCCCTCTCGACAGCCTTGGGGTCACTCTCTTGCTTTGCCCGCCATTCGGCGACGGTCCAGCCTGAGGGGAGATAGCCGTGCAGTGGATCATGGGCGGAAGTCTGGTCGGTGACGATATCAGGACGGGTGCCGCCCGCCCTCATGCGGGCCACGAGCTCCGGAAAGATGTCGGCGGCATTGCCCAAGAGGCCGACAGATTTAGCCTCACCGGCCTTCGTCCACTTGGCAATCAGGGCCAGGGCTTCGTCGAGCGTCCTGGCTTTTTCATCGACGTATCGGGTGCGCAGGCGAAAATCGATGCGTGTCTCGTCACATTCGACGGCGAGACAACAGGCGCCTGCCATGACTGCGGCCAGAGGCTGGGCACCGCCCATGCCACCGAGGCCACCGGTCAGGATCCACTTTCCCTTGAGGTTGCCCTCGTAATGCTGGCGGCCTGCTTCGGCAAAGGTTTCGTAGGTTCCCTGCACAATGCCTTGCGTGCCAATGTAGATCCAGGACCCTGCGGTCATCTGGCCGTACATCATCAGGCCCTTCTTATCGAGGTCATTGAAATGGTCCCAGGTGGCCCAATGGGGCACGAGGTTCGAGTTGGCGATGAGCACGCGCGGCGCATTTTCGTGGGTCTTGATCACGGCAACGGGCCGCCCCGACTGGACGATCAGGGTTTCATCCTCGTTCAAGGTCTTCAAGGTGGAGACAATCTGGTCGAAGTCCTTCCAACTCCTGGCGGCGCGGCCAATGCCGCCATAGACCACAAGCTCATGGGGATTCTCGGCCACATCCGGGTGAAGGTTGTTCATGATCATGCGGAGCGGTGCTTCCGTGCTCCAATTTTTGGCATTGAGCGTCGTTCCCGTCGGTGGATAGATGTCGCGGGCGTTCTTGCGGTCAAGGTTCATGGTTTCAACTCCAATGCTTTGTCTGCGATGGCTTGCAGAATGTGCTTCAGCGTGCGGCGGAGGTGCGCTGCCTTCGCCTCACTGTAGGTCCACGGCGGCGCATCGCTTTCGAGATAGGCGCTCTGGGCGATTTCCATCTGGATGGCGTGAACGCCTTTGCCCGGCTTGCCATAGTGGCGGGTGGTCCAGCCCCCTCGGAACCTGCCGTTGAGGACCGTCGTGAAGGGCGACGCGCTGGCGATCTCGTGGACAGCTTTCTCGATTTCTGCGGCGCAGGTCAGTCCATTGTCGGTGCCAATGTTGAGTGCGGGCAGTTCACCCTCAAAGAGGAATGGAATGCGTGAGCGGATGGAGTGGCAGTCATAGACAAGGGCAATGCCGTGCCTTGCCTTCACGCGCGCAATCTCACGCTCCAGGGCGGCATGATAAATGTGATGAAACTTCGCAACGCGATCGGAGATGTCGACGGGAGATGGCTCGGCGCCGTCCTTCCAGATAGGCTTGCCGTCAAAATCGGTGAGCGGACATAGTCCCGTGGTGTTCTGGCCAGGATAGAGCGAAACGCCGGATGGATCACGATTGGCGTCAATGACATAGCGGTGGAAGGTTGCGTGGACTTCCGAGGCACCCGGCAGGAGACCGGCATAGAGCCTGCCAATGTGCCAGTCCGTGTCGGCGCGGAGGAGACCATTGCCATCGAGGCGGGCTTCGATTTCCGGTGGCACGAGAACGCCACCGTGGGGAAAGCCCAGAATGACCGGACCATCACCCTGCCTGACCTCAACCGCGCCTGTCACTGGCCGAAATCCGGAAGGGTGACGCCGGTCGATGCCGCAACCGAGCCATCTGCGACCAGTGCTGCGGCCTGTTCCAGGTCATCGCCCATATAGCGATCTTCGCCGAGTTCCTTCACCTTGGTGCGTACATGCGCGATGGCCTTCTGCAATGGCCTGGAAGTCAGGAGTGGTTTCCGGAACTCGACCCCTTGCGCCGCGCAGAGAAGCTCGATGCCGAGAATGCGTTGCAGGTTGGCGTTCATGCGCAGCAGGCGGCGGGCGCCATGAGCGGCCATGGAGACATGATCTTCCTGATTGGCTGAGGTTGGCGTTGAGTCAGTGACGCAGGGTGTGGCCAGGTGCTTGTTTTCGCTCATGAGTGCCGCACTCGTCACCTCGGCGATCATGTAACCGGAATTCAAGCCCGGCTTGGGGGTGAGGAATGCCGGCAAGTCGAAGGACAGAACGGGGTCAACCATCAGCGCCACGCGACGCTGGGCGATGGCGCCGATCTCCGAGATTGCAAGGGCGGTCATGTCAGCGGCAAAGCCGACAGGCTCCGCGTGGAAGTTGCCGCCGGAAACGATCTCGCCCGAAGCGCTCAGGACAAGAGGATTGTCAGTTGCTGCATTGGCCTCGATTTCCAGCGTGCGCCCGGCCTGGCGCAGGACATCGATGGCAGCACCTGTCACTTGCGGCTGACAGCGAATGCAATAGGGATCTTGCACCCGGCTGTCGCCTTCGCGGTGACTTTCGCGGATTACCGAGCCGTCGAGCAGGTCGCGCATGACGCGGGCGGCTTCGATCTGGCCGGCGTGGCCGCGAAGGCTGTGGATTTCCGGCTGCAATGGCGCCGTCGATCCCATGATGGCATCGGTGGAGAGCGCTGAAGTCACCAGCGCCGTTTGCGCCGCAGTCCAGGCGTCGAACAGGCCGGCGAGCGCGAAGGCCGTCGAGAATTGCGTGCCGTTGATGAAGGCGAGGCCTTCCTTGGCGCCAAGCGGAATGGGCGAGAGGCCGGCATGCTTCAGGGCCTCGGCGCCAGCCATTTGCCTGCCGTTGAAAATCGCCTGGCCCTCGCCAATCAGGACGGCCGTCATGTGGGCCAATGGAGCAAGGTCACCGCTGGCCCCAACAGAGCCCTGTGAAGGAACGACGGGCGTTACGTCCTTCGCCAGCATGGCTTCGAGCAGTTCGATCAGGGACCAGCGGACACCGGAGGCGCCACGGCCCAGCGAGAGCAGTTTCAGGGCCATCATCAGGCGCGTGATGTTGCGCGGGATCGCTTCGCCAACACCGGCACAATGGCTGAGGATCAGGTTGCGCTGGAGTGTTGCGGTATCACCGGGCGGAATGCGGATGGAGGCGAGCTTGCCGAAACCGGTGTTCACGCCATAGACGGGCACATCGCCGCGCGCGGCCCTTGCGATGATTGCCGCAGAGGTCTCAACGGCGGGCTTCGCCCGGCGGTCCAGCATCACCGCGCACTCTTCGCGGTATATGCGCCGCAGGTC
>CAZUKI010000084.1:0-2128 GCA_964620785.1 uncultured Aestuariivirga sp. | reverse complement strand
CGGAACAGCGTGCAGGCCATGTTCATGGTGAGCAGCAGCGAATTGAGCGGCGATGAACCCGGATTGAGGTCGGTCGAAACTGCCATCGGAACGCCATGCTTGCGAAAAAGCTCGATGGGGGGCGCCTGCTTCTCACGCAAGGTGTAGAAGGCTCCGGGCAAGATTACGGCAACCGTTCCTGCCTTCGCCATGGCGGCGACGCCATCCTCGTCCACATATTCAAGATGTTCTGCCGATATCGCGCCATAAGAAGCGGCAAGCCTTGCGCCATGGAGATTGGAAAGCTGCTCGGCATGAAGCTTGACAGGCAGGCCCAGCGATGTTGCCGCGTCAAAGACGCGGGAAATCTGGGCGGTCGAGAAGGCAATGCCCTCGCAGAAGCCATCGACAGCGTCGACAAGGCCCTCGGCATGGGCCGCATTCAGGGCCGGAATGCAGACGTCGTCGATGTAGGCGTCAGCCCTGTCCTTGTATTCAGGGGGAATGGCGTGGGCGCCGAGAAAACTGGTGACGATGCGCACCTGCCGCAATGACGCAACACGGCGGGCCGCACGCAGCATGTTGAGTTCTGTCTCGCGATCAAGGCCGTAGCCAGACTTCACTTCGATGACGGAGACACCTTCGGCGAGCAAGGCATCGACACGGGGCAGGGCCAGCGACACCAGCATATCGACTGTCGCGCTGCGGGTAGCCGTGACCGTCGAGATGATGCCACCACCGGCGCGGGCCACCTCTTCATAGCTTGCGCCCTTAAGGCGCATCTCGAATTCGTTGGCGCGGTCTCCGCCATGGACCAGATGGGTGTGGCAATCGATGAGTGCTGGAGTGACTAGCCGGCCTGCAAGATCGTGGACGCGAAACGAGCGAAATTGTTCCGGGCATTCGCTGCGCTTTCCGGCCCACACTATGCGGCCCCCGGAACAGGCAATGGCAGCATTGGTCACAAGGCCGTAGCCCGGCCCCGCCATGGTGGCGGCCGTTCCGTTCACAATCAGCATGTTGTCGTCAGGCATCGGCACTGGTCCGGATTGGGGCTTTACAGGCTTCTAGTCTTTCGCCATTATTATGTCTAGACATAATAATGGAACCCGCATGAGCACCCAGCAGAGCATTTTTGCCGCAAGAGCCTTGCTCGACGATGGCTGGGCGCATGCGGTTCGCGTGGCCATTGCGGGAGGCATTGTCACGGCGGTCGAGAAGAATGCTTCGCCAGCGGCCGAGGATGCGCGAGTTGATGTGTTGCTGCCTGCCCTGTCGAACCTGCATTCGCACAGTTTCCAGCGCGCCATGGCCGGCATGACGGAGCATCGCGTGGCGGGCCGCGAAAGCTTCTGGACCTGGCGGGAGATGATGTACCGCTTCCTGGGCCAATTGCGCCCGGAACATGTCGAGGCCATAGCGGCGCAGGTCTTTGTCGAGATGCAGGAAGCAGGCTTTGCCGCGGTGGGTGAGTTTCACTATGTGCACCACCAGCCGGATGGCACGCCCTTTGCCGACATCGCGGAACTTTCAGTGCGTATTATGGCGGCAGCCAGGCTTGCGGGAATTGGCCTCACGCATCTGCCCGTTCTTTACAGCTATGGTGGGGCAGGTGAACGGCCACTGGCTGGCGGGCAATTGCGCTTCGGCAACCGGGTTGAGCTGTTCGCGCGGTTGCTCGAAGGATGCCGGGCAGCGGCGCAAGCGATGCCACGAGACACGGTCATAGGGCTCGCGCCACACTCGCTGCGGGCCACGTCACCCGGTGATCTGGAGAGGGTGTTGCAGTTTTCTGGCGAAGGTCCGGTCCATATCCATGTGGCGGAACAGCCGCAGGAAGTCACAGACATTGAAGCCTGGCTTGGCGCACGGCCGGTACAGTGGCTTCTGGACAATGTGCAAGTCAATGGAAACTGGTGTGCAATCCATGCCACGCATATGACGGATGAAGAAACGACCGGCCTGGCGCGGTCTGGCGCCGTTGCGGGACTGTGCCCCATCACCGAGGCCAATCTGGGGGATGGCCCCTTCAACGGCCCACGGTGGATTGCCGAGCAGGGGCGCTTCGGTGTCGGTTCCGATTCCAATGTCCGGATTTCCATGACGGAGGAACTGCGCACCCTGGAATATTCGCAGCGCCTGCGCGACC
>CAZUKI010000083.1:0-10785 GCA_964620785.1 uncultured Aestuariivirga sp. | reverse complement strand
ACATGATCGACGTGTAGAAGAAGCAGAAGAACACGATCATCGCGGCATAGAGCGCCAGGAACAGTGGCTGGCCATGGCCCAGCATGGAGGTGATCCGGTTCAGCCAGTCAGGCCCCTGCCCCGCCGAGAAATTGGCAACCGTCAGCGGCAGAAGTAGCAGCGACGATGCGAAGATTGGCGGAATGACGCCCGCCGTGTTGAGCTTCAGCGGCATGTGCGAGCTGTCTGCCTGCGTCACCTTCATGCCGATCTGGCGCTTGGGATACTGGATCAGCAGCCGGCGCTGGGCACGTTCGAAGAAGACGATGAAGGCAATGACCAGCACCGCCATGACGAGAATGCCGAGAATGACGAAGAAGCCAAGCTGGCCCGTGCGGCCAAGTTCGAGGAGCGCTGCAACGCCGTTCGGAAGCCCTGCCACGATGCCCGAGAAAATGATGAGCGAAGTGCCGTTGCCAAGGCCACGCGACGTGATCTGCTCGCCGAGCCACATCAGGAACAGTGTTCCGCCGGTCAGCGTGATGACTGTTGAAATACGGAAGAACCAGCCCGGATCAGTGACGATGTTGCCCTGTCCTTCAAGGCCCACGGCAATGCCATAGGCCTGCACCGCCGCCAGCAGCACCGTGCCATAACGCGTGTACTGGTTGATCTTCTTGCGGCCAGCCTCGCCTTCCTTATTGAGTGCCTCAAGGGTCGGCGACACGCTCGTCATCAACTGCATGATGATCGAAGCGGAGATGTAGGGCATCAGGTTGAGGGCGAAGATCGCCATGCGCCCAAGGGCACCGCCCGCCAGGCCGTTCATCCAGCCCAGGATGCCCGAGGCATTCTGGTTGGCAAACTGCTCAAGGGTGACGGTGTCGATGCCAGGAATCGGAATGTAGGAACCAAGGCGATAGACGATCAGCGCACCCAGCGTGAACCAGATGCGCTTCTTCAGCTCTTCGGAATTGGCAATGGCACTGAAGCTCAGGTTTGCCGCAAGTTGTTCAACTGCCGAAGCCATGTCTCTCGCCTTTGCCTGTTGCCGGAACGCCTAATGTGGGTTTCCGGGTCTCAAGGATCAACTGCCGCATCAAGCCTTTGCAGGCTTTTCCGCAGGAACGGGACGCAGGATCTTCACGCTGCCGCCGGCCTTTTCCACGGCCGCGATGGCGCCCTTGGTGGCATAGAACACTTCAAAGGCGAGCTTGGCTGTGAACTTCTCGGTGCCGATCAGGCGAACGCCACCCTTGGTCAGCTTGGTGATGACACCGGCCGCCAAAAGCGAAGCCGCCGTCACCGGTGCCTTGCCATCGAGCTTCTTGGCATCGATTGCAGCCTGCACGCGCGCCAGGTTGACCTCGTTGTAAGCCACCGGATTGTGCTTGTTGAAGCCGCGCTTCGGCAAACGGCGGTAGATGGGCATCTGGCCGCCTTCGAACCCTGCCTTCGCGCCGCCCTTGCGGGCCGTCTGGCCCTTGCCGCCGCGGCCAGCAGTCTTGCCAAGGCCGGAGCCAATGCCGCGGCCTACGCGGGTGCGAACCTTGCGTGCGCCGGGGTTGTCACGGATCTGATTGAGCTTCATCGCTGGAAGTCCTTATTCAACGACGCGCACGAGGTGCTGCACCTTGGCAATCATGCCACGGACCGCAGGTGTGTCGCGAAGTGTTGCCTTGCGGCGGATCTTGTTCAGGCCAAGCCCGATCAGCGTCTTCTGCTGGATTGCAGGACGGCGGTTCGCGCTGGCGATCTGTTCGATTGTAACTGTCTTGTCCTTGGCCATGGCTCTGCTCCTCAGTCAGCGATCGCCGCTGCATCGCCGGAGCGGCGCAGCACTTCGCTCACCTTCTTGCCGCGGCGGTTCGCAACCGAGCGCGGAGAGGTTTGCTTCTTCAATGCATCGAAGGTTGCCCGCACCATGTTGTAGGGGTTCGATGAACCCTTGGACTTGGCGACCACGTCATGCATGCCGACCGATTCAAAAACGGCGCGCATCGGGCCGCCGGCAATGATGCCGGTGCCCGGAGGGGCTGTACGCAAGGTGACCTTGCCCGCCCCCCACCGGCCGTCAACGTCATGATGAAGGGTCCGGCCTTCACGCAGCGGCACCCGGATCAGCGAACGCTTGGCGCCCTCCGTGGCCTTGCGCACGGCTTCCGGCACTTCGCGCGCCTTGCCGTGGCCGAAGCCTACGCGGCCCTTCTGGTCGCCGACGACGACCAGCGCTGCGAAACCGAAGCGCTTGCCGCCCTTCACAACCTTGGCGACGCGATTGATCGCAACCAGCTTGTCGATGAACTCGCTGTCGACCTTCTCGGCGTCCTTGCGTTCGCCACGGTCTCTGCGTTCGCCGCGCTCGGCACGTTCTTTAGCCATGTTCTGCCTATGCCTTCACTTAGAAATTCAATCCGCCTTCACGGGCGGCGTCGGCGAGCGCTTTGACGCGCCCATGATAAATGTATCCACCACGGTCGAAGACAACGTCCTTGACCCCGGCCTTGACGGCGCGTTCGGCGACCAGCTTGCCAACGGCAGCGGCGGCAGCCTTGTCTGCACCCGTCTTGATCTTGCCCTTCACGTCCTTCTCGAGCGAAGACGCGGCTGCAATGGTTGCACCCTTCGTGTCGTCGATGACCTGGGCATAGATGTTCTTGCCCGACCGGAAGATCGACAGGCGCGGACGCCCGTTGAGGCGGCGTGCCAGCGTCTTGCGGACGCGGACCTTGCGCAGGCCAATTGCTGTGACTTTGCCCATGTTCGAGCCCCTTACTTCTTCTTGCCTTCCTTGCGGAAGATTGTTTCGCTGGCATACTTGATGCCCTTGCCCTTGTAAGGCTCAGGCCCGCGCCAATCGCGGATTTCGGCGGCCACCTGGCCAACCTGTTGCTTGTTGATGCCCGAGATCACGATCTCGGTCGGCTTCGGCGTCTTGATCTCGATGCCTGCCGGAATGGGATAGTTCACGTCGTGGCTGTATCCCAGGTTGAGTTGCAGAACCTTGCCCTGCACTGCCGCACGATAACCCACGCCGTTGATTTCCAGCGACTTGGAATAGCCCTGCGTCACGCCAACCATCATGTTGCGAACCAGAGTGCGCGACATGCCCCAGGATGAACGTGCAAGCTTCGTCTTGTTGATCGGATCAACCTTGATCGAACCCTGCTCCATCTTGACCAGAACCTGATCGTTGAGCACTTCCTTGAGCTCACCCTTCGGGCCCTTCACGGAAACCGTGCTGCCGCTGACGTTGACCGTCACGCCAGTCGGAACCGAAACTGCTTTCTTGCCAATACGAGACATGGGGGACCTCAGAACACCGTGCAGAGCACTTCGCCGCCGACATTCTGGGCACGCGCATCAGCATCCGTCATCACGCCCTTGGGCGTGGAGAGGATGGCAATGCCGAGTCCATTGTAGACGGACGGCAGGGTTGTGACCGACGCGTAGACGCGGCGGCCAGGCTTCGACACGCGGTGAACTTCCTTGATCACCGGCGCGCCGTCAAAATACTTGAGCTCGACTTCAAGCTCGGACTTTCCGTCCTTCTCCACCGTGGTGAAGCCGCGGATGTAGCCTTCCTTGTGAAGAACCTCGAGCACACGCTCGCGCAGACGTGAAGGTGGCAGCACCACCTTGCTCTTTCCGCGCTCCTGGGCGTTGCGGATGCGGGCAAGCATATCACCCACTGGATCGCTGACTGCTATAGACATCTTGGCGTCCTTCCTTACCAGCTTGACTTGACCATGCCGGGAATGATCCCGAGATTGGCCAGTTCACGCAGCGCAATGCGCGACATCTTGAGTTTGCGATAATAGGCGCGCGGACGGCCCGTCACTTCGCAACGGTTGCGGATGCGGTTCTTGGCCGAATTGCGCGGCATTTCCGCAAGCTTGAGGACAGCGCCAAAGCGCTCTTCCATCGGCGTGTTCTTGTTCTTGATCAGCGACTTGAGGCGCTTGCGCTTGGCTTCTGCCTGGCGCGCCATCTTGCGGCGCTTCTCGTTGCGGTTGATTGAGCTTGTCTTTGCCATGTGTCGGGGCTCTTTCCTTATGCCGCTTTGCGCTGCTGGCTTTTGCGGAAGGGGAAGTTGAAGGCGTCGAGCAAGGCGCGTGCCTCGTCGTCGGTCTTTGCCGTGGTGCACACGATCACGTCGAGGCCCCACACCCGGTCAATCTTGTCGTAGTCGATTTCCGGGAAAATGATGTGCTCCTTGATGCCCATGGCATAGTTGCCGTGGCCGTCGAAGGAACGGTCGGTCAGGCCGCGGAAGTCACGCACGCGAGGCAATGCCACCGTGATGAGACGGTCAAGGAACTCGTACATGCGCACCTTGCGCAGCGTCACCTTGGCACCGATCGCCAGGTTTTCGCGGATCTTGAACTGTGCGATGGCCTTGCGCGACTTGGTAAGCACCGGCTTCTGGCCGGCAATCTTCTCAAGTTCAGCAGCGGCCACGTTCACAAGCTTCGAATCCTGTGTCGCTTCACCGATGCCCATGTTGAGCACGATCTTGGTGATGCGCGGCACCTGCATGACGTTCTCGTAACCGAACTTCTTGATGAGGTCCGGCTTGATGACTTCGTCGTAATGCTTGCGCAGGCGCGGCACATAATTCTCCGGCAGGCCGGCATTTGCATTTGCAACACCAGTCTTCTCGGCACCCTTCTTGGCGGCCTTTTCCTTGCCGGCAGCGGGTTTTTCAGCCTTTGCTGCAGCTGGCTTGTCAGCCTTCGCTGCGGCCGGCTTGGCCTTCTTGTCCTCAGCCATCGATCTGTTCTCCTGAGCGCTTGGCAAAGCGCACCTTCTTGTCGCCCACCAGCTTGTAGCCGATGCGGGTCGGCTTGCCGTCCTTCGGATCGCGGATCGCGATGTTGGACAGGTGGATGGGCAGGCTCTTCGAAACGATGCCGCCTTCCTGGGCAGCAGTCTGCTTGGTGTGGCGCTTCACGACGTTGACGCCCGAAACCACCGCACGGTTGTCGCCGGGCGACACCGAAATGACTTCGCCCTGGCGGCCCTTGTCACGACCGGCAATGACGACCACCTTGTCGCCCTTCTTGATCTTGGCCGCCATCACAGCACCTCCGGCGCGAGCGAAATGATCTTCATCTGGTTCTTTCCGCGAAGTTCGCGCGGCACGGGTCCGAAGATGCGCGTGCCAACCGGTTCGCCCTGCGGATTGATCAGCACAGCGGCATTGCGGTCGAAGCGGATCGCCGAACCATCGGCGCGGCGGATGTCCTTGGCGGTGCGGACGACGATCGCCTTCATCACCGAACCCTTTTTCACGCGGCCACGCGGAATCGCTTCCTTCACGGAAACGACGATCACGTCGCCAACCGAGGCATAGCGGCGCTTGGAGCCGCCCAGCACCTTGATGCACTGAACACGGCGGGCGCCTGAATTGTCGGCAACGTCGAGATTTGTCTCTTGTTGAATCATGGTGTCACCTGTTCAGTCTCAAGCCTTCGACGCATCGACCTTTTCGACCAGTGTCCAGCGCTTTTGCTTGGACATCGGCCGGGTCTCCTGGATGCGAACGATTTCGCCGGATTTGGCCTCGTTCTTCTCGTCATGCGCGTGATACTTCTTGGACACGCGCACAGTCTTCTTGAACACCGGATGGCGCAGGCGGCGTTCCACCTTCACCACGATGGTCTTGTCGTTCTTGTCGCTGACGACCACGCCCTGCAGGATGCGCTTTGGCATGTTTCTATTAACTCCTACTTGGCCTTGGCCGCGCCGGACTGCACCGTCTTGAGGCGGGCAATGTCCTTGCGGATCTGGTTGATGCGGTGGGTCTTCTCGAGCTGGCCGGAAGCACGCTGGAAGCGCAGGTTGAGCTGCTCCTTCCTGAGCTTCAGGATCTCGTCCTTGATCTGGTCCTTCGACAGGGCGCGGACATCGCTGATCTTCATGGTCTGTCCTCCCTTACGCGCCAAGCCGCGCCACGAAGCGCGTCTTGATCGGCAGCTTTGCAGCAGCAAGACCGAGGCTTTCCTCGGCAACGCCACGCGGCACGCCATCGATTTCAAACAGCACCCGGCCCGGCTTCACGCGGGCGGCCCAGAATTCGGGCGAGCCCTTGCCGGAACCCATGCGCACTTCAGCCGGCTTCTTCGACACCGGAACGTCAGGGAACACCCTGATCCAGATGCGGCCAGCGCGCTTCATGCCACGCGCCAGGGCGCGGCGGGCAGCCTCGATCTGGCGTGCCGTCAGGCGCTCAGGCTCCAGGGCCTTGAGACCGAAGGCGCCGAAGTCCAGCGTGTTGCAGCTGGTGGCCCGGCCATGAATGCGGCCCTTGTGGGCCTTGCGGTACTTTGTCTTTTTCGGTTGCAACATGATTCAAATACTCCCGCTCAGGCCGTTGCCTGTTCGCGGCGCGGTGGACGGCCGCCGGGGCTTCCGCCCTCCTGCAGCGCGCCAAAGCGCTTGTCCTGGGCCATCGGATCATGCTCGAGGATTTCTCCCTTGAAGATCCAGACCTTGACGCCATTGGTGCCATAGGCCGTGTGGGCCGTGGCAACACCATAGTCCACATCAGCGCGCAGCGTATGCAGCGGCACGCGGCCTTCGCGGTACCACTCGGTGCGAGCGATTTCTGCCCCGCCGAGGCGGCCCGAGCAGGTGATCTTGATGCCGAGCGCACCCATGCGCTGGGCCGACTGCACGGCACGCTTCATGGCACGGCGGAAAGCCACGCGGCGTTCAAGCTGCTGGGCAATGTTGTCAGCGACCAGATAGGCATCGATCTCGGGCTTGCGCACTTCAACGATGTTGAGATGCACTTCCGAACCGGTCATGCCGGCAACGGTCTTGCGCAGCTTCTCGATGTCGGCGCCCTTCTTGCCGATGACCACACCGGGGCGCGCCGAATAGATCGTCACGCGGCACTTCTTGTGCGGGCGCTCGATCAGCACCTTCGAAACACCGGCCTGCTTGAGTTCCTTCTTCAGGTACTCACGGATCTTCATGTCCTCGTGCAGCAACTTGCCGTATTCGCGGCTGCCCGCGAACCAGCGCGAGTCCCACGTCCGGTTGATGCCGAGGCGAAGGCCGATTGGGTTGACTTTCTGGCCCATTAAGCGGCCTCCTTCTTTTCTTCGCGCACCACGATCGTGAGTTCGCTGAAAAACTTCTCGATATGGCCGACACGGCCGCGGGCATCGGGGAACCAGCGCTTCAGCACCAGGTTCTTGCCCGTCCAGGCCTCGGCCACGACGAGATTGTTGATGTCGAGGTCGTGATTGTTCTCGGCATTGGCGATGGCCGACTCGAGCGTCTTCTTCACGTCCTTGGCAATGCGGCGGCGCGAGAAGTTGAGGTGGGCAAGCGCCTTGTCCACCTTCATGCCGCGGATCTCGGTCGCAACCTCGTTGAGCTTGCGCGTGTTGATGCGCAGCGAGCGCGTGGTCGCCTTTGCTTCATTGTCCTTGAGGACGCGCGGATGCGTTTTCTTGCTCATGACTTGCCAGCCTCAGCCTTCTTGTCCGAAGCGGAATGGCTCTTGAAGGTCCGTGTCGGCGCAAACTCGCCGAGCTTGTGGCCCACCATCTCTTCCGTCACGAACACGGGGATGAACTTGTTGCCGTTGTGCACCTGGAAGGTCACTCCGACGAACTGCGGCAGGATGGTGGAGCGGCGGCTCCACGTCTTGATTGCCTGGCGGGAGCCGCGAGCAGCATCCGCCTTCTTCAGCAAATACCCGTCTACAAACGGGCCTTTCCAAACGGAACGAGTCATCTAGCGCCCCTTACTGCGACTTCTTGCGGTCATGGCGTGACCGCACAATGAACTTGGTTGTGCGCTTGTTGATGCGCGTCTTCTTGCCCTTCGTGGGCTTGCCCCAGGGCGTCGCCCAGTGCTTGCCGCCGTTGGTACGGCCGCCGTTCGGATGGTCGACCGGGTTGCGGGCAATACCACGCGAAACCGGGCGGAAGCCCTTCCAGCGGTTGCGGCCAGCCTTGCCGACGATCTCGTTCAGGTGGTCCGGATTGGAGACAGCACCCACCGATGCGAGGCAGGAAGCGGCGACCATGCGGGTTTCACCCGACTTCAAGCGGATGATGACGAAGGCGCCATCGCGGCCCGCCACCATTGCGTAGGTGCCCGCAGAGCGCGCCAGCGCCCCACCCGAGCCCGCCTTGGTCTCGACGTTGTGGACAATGGTACCGACCGGGATGTTGCCGATCGGCATGGCATTGCCAGGCTTCACGTCAACGTTCTGGCCAGACATCACCGTGTCGCCGACAGCAAGACGCTGCGGAGCAAGGATGTAGGACAGCGTGCCATCCTGATACTTGATGAGCGCGATGAAACCGGTGCGGTTCGGATCATACTCCAACCGCTCGACGGTTGCCGGCATGTCGTGCTTCACGCGCTTGAAATCGATCAGGCGATAAGACTGCTTGTGTCCACCGCCCTTGCGGCGCGACGTGATGCGGCCGGTATTGCCGCGGCCGCCATTGCGGCTCTGGCCTTCGACCAGTGACTTGACCGGCTTACCCTTGTACAGGCCCTCGCGGTCCACCTGGATCAGGTGGCGGCGGCCTGCGCTGGTTGGGTTGAATGTCTTGAGTGCCATTGTTCTGTCCTACCCCTCAGAGACCCGTGGTCACATCGAGGCGCTGGCCCTCGGCCAGCGTCACATATGCCTTCTTGGTGTCGGCAAGCAGTGTCCGGCGGCCGCGGAACGCACGGTTCTTGCCCTTGCGCACCAGCGTGTTGACTGCCTTGACCTTCACGTTGAACAGGCTCTCGACGGCGGCCTTGATCTCGGTCTTCGTCGCAGCCGGCGCCACGTTGAAGACGACCTGGTTGGACGCAGAGATCATCGTGCCCTTTTCGGTCACGGCCGGCGAGAGAATGATGCCGTAATACTTTTCCTTGCTCATTTCAAACGAGCCTCCAGTGCGTCCACCGCGGCCTTGGTCAGGACCAGATGCTTGCGGCGGAGAATGTCGTAGACGTTGATGCCCTGAATGGGCAGCACGTCGATGTTCGGCACGTTGCGCGCAGCCTTGGCGAAACCTTCGTTCAGCGTGGCGCCGTCGATGATGAGAGCGTTCGAAAGCCCCATCTTCTCGAATGCCGCCTTCGCCGCCTTCGTCTTGTCGAGGCCATCGGCCTTCTCGACGATGATCAGCTCGGAAGCCTTGGCCTTGGTCGAAAGCGCATGCTTCAGGCCAAGCGCACGGATCTTCTTGTTCAGCGCCGTCTCATGGCTGCGGAAGCGCGGGCCGAAAGCCTTGCCGCCGCCCACGAAAAGACCGGGCTTGCGCGAACCATGACGCGCCGTGCCGCCGCCCTTCTGGCGGGTGAACTTCTTGGTCGTCAGCGAAATCTCGGCACGAGTCTTGGCCTGGTGCGTGCCCTGCTGGCGCTTGTTGAGCTGCCACTGCACAACGCGGTGCAGGATGTCGGCGCGGGGGTCGAGGCCGAAGATGGCGTCGTTCAGGTCGATTGACCCCGCCTTCTTCGCTTCAAAAGTTGTCACATCAAGTTTCATGTGTCTTGCCTCACTCAACCTTGCGCTTCTGCCGGAGCCTTGAACGCACCGGGCTTGGGCGCACCGTCAGGAAGCTTGCGCTTCACTGCGTCACGCACGGAAACCCAGCCGCCCGCACTGCCGGGAACTGAGCCCCGGAGCAGGATGAGGCCACGCTCAGCATCGGTCCTGACAACCTGGACATTCTGCGTCGTCACAGTCTCGACACCGAGATGGCCAGGCATCTTCTTGTTCTTGAACACCTTGCCGGGGTCTTGGCGGTTACCGGTCGAACCAATCGAACGATGGCTGATCGAAACACCGTGGGTGGCGCGAAGGCCTCCGAAGTTCCAGCGCTTCATGCCGCCGGCAAAACCCTTGCCCTTGGTGGTGCCGGTCACGTCAACGAACTGGCCGGCGACAAAGTGATCAGCGGTCACTTCCGCGCCAACCGGCATGGTCATGTCCGGCGTCACGCGGAACTCCTGCAGCTTGCGCTTGGGTTCCACCTTTGCCTTGGCAAAGTGGCCGCGCTCAGCCTTGCTGAGACGCTTGATCTTCGGCGTACCTGAGCCGAGCTGGACGGCGGAATAGCCATCCTTCTCGGACGTCTTCTGGGCAACCACGTGGACATTGTCCACCTTCAGCACGGTCACGGGAACCTGGGTTCCCTCTTCCGTGTAGATCCTGGTCATTCCCAGCTTTCTGGCGATAAGGCCTGAACGCATTTTCTTCTCCAGAGGCTCTTTCTCAGAGCTTGATTTCAACATCCACGCCGGCGGCGAGGTCGAGCTTCATCAGCGCGTCAACGGTTTGCGGCGTGGGGTCCACGATGTCGAGAAGGCGGCGATGGGTCCGCATTTCGAACTGCTCGCGGCTCTTCTTGTCGATGTGGGGCGAGCGGTTCACGGTGAACTTCTCGATGCGCGTCGGCAGCGGCACAGGTCCGCGGACCTGTGCGCCAGTGCGCTTCGCGGTGTTCACGATCTCGCGCGTCGAATTATCGAGAATGCGATAATCGAACGCCTTGAGACGGATCCGGATATTCTGGCGTTGCATGCTTGTGCCCTGCCCTTACTCAGTGATCTTGGCGACGACGCCGGAGCCGACGGTGCGGCCGCCTTCGCGGATGGCGAAGCGCAGCTTTTCTTCCATGGCGATCGGCGAGATCAGTTCAACATCGATGGCGATGTTGTCGCCAGGCATCACCATTTCCGTGCCGGCCGGAAGCGTCACAACACCCGTCACGTCCGTCGTGCGGAAGTAGAACTGCGGACGGTAGTTGGTGAAGAACGGCGTGTGACGGCCAC
>CAZUKI010000082.1:2407-11105 GCA_964620785.1 uncultured Aestuariivirga sp. | reverse complement strand
CGGATGAAGGCCATGCGCCCGTCGCGCGGCGGACGGTTGATGGTCACTCCCGCCTTCTGCAGTTTCGCGCAATAGTCGTAGACATTGTCGACGCCGATGGCGAGATGTCCGAAGTTGCGGCCGCCGGTGTATTCCTCGGGATCCCAGTTGTAGGTGAGTTCGACAGGCGCATCGGGACTTTCGGGTGCCGCGACAAAGACCAGCGTGTAGCGGCCCTTTTCACTTTCGTGCCGCCGTTGTTCGACGAATCCCAGTGTTTCGGTGAAGAATTTCAGCGATTGCTCCAGATTGCTGACGCGGATCATCGTGTGCAGGTACTTCATGTTGACGGTTTTCCCTTGTTTCCACGGGCAAATTTCCAGAAATCGAATCAATCATCCAGCACTTTCTGGTTTTCCGGCGACTCTTGGGTGTGGATGACGGCGCGAAGTTGTTGCAACTTCGCAATGAACATCTCGAACAGCCCTCGGAAAAAGACTCAAGTGCACATTCTGTCAGGGAAATTCAGAATGACATGCGATTTCCCTTGTGGCCATCATGCAACAGTGCCCACCGCAAGCGAGAGACCGCTATACAAATCAGTTAATTTTTGCCCATAGTCGTTGCTGGGTCGGCGTGAGGTCAGCGCCGAAGGGGTAGAGTAGAAGTATGGCGGCGAACGAATTTGTTGCGAGGCCGGAGCGTGCGTCGGCTGCACTTGATGCGCAGTCGATTGCGAATGTCATCCGCATTGATGGGCTTGTGAAATGGTTTGATGTGGGCCGTGGCTACGGCTTCATCATCCCGGACAACGGCATGCCTGACATTCTCCTGCACCTGTCATGCCTGCGGCGTGATGGCTTTGATGCGCCGCTCGAGGGCACGCGCATTGCCTGTGAAGTGGTGGCACGCCAGAAGGGCTATCAATGCCTGAGGGTTCTCTCGGTCGATCACTCGACTGCCATTCATCCGGTGGTGCGCAAGGCACGCACGCACAATGAAGTGGCCCCAACGACTGGTTGGGTCAGAGCCAAGGTGAAGTGGTTCAACCGCGCCCGGGGCTATGGCTTCGCCACCGAAGGCGAAGGTCTTGGCGATATTTTTGTCCACATGGAAATTCTGCGGAAGACGGCCATCGCTGAGTTGATTCCCGACCAGTGGATCTACCTGCGCTATGGCGATAGCCCCAAGGGCAAGATGGCGTCGGAAGTGCGCATCTCCCTTGAAGGTGGGCCGGCCCACACCAACTGAGCCAATCCAGCTGGGTTTGTCAGTCTGCCATTCTTCTGCTTCAATCTGCCGGGAGAGCAGACACATGCGTTCCATCGGCGTCTTATTCGGATTCTTCATTCTCCTTCTGGCAGTTGTCTCCCCGGCGACGTCTCAGGACCTGGCCAAGATCGAGCCACTGTCGATCTCGACAGAAACGGCCTCGACGCTGTTCACGGCTGAGGTGGCGGACACCCCGGACCTGCGGGCCCGTGGCCTGATGTTCCGCCATGTCTTGCCGCCGGACCGGGCCATGCTCTTTGATTTCATTGATCCCAGGCCGGCCGCCATGTGGATGAAGAACACATATATCCCGCTGGACATGCTGTTTGTCAGGGAAGACGGCACGATTGCTGCAATCGCCGAAAAGACCGAACCCATGTCGCTCCAGACCATCAGCGTCCAGGAACCGGTGCGTGGCGTCGTCGAACTGGCCGCTGGCACCGTCGCCCGCCTTGGAATTCAGCGTGGCGACCACGTCATTCACCGCATTTTCACGACCACCGAGCCCTGATGGCATGGTGCTTGCGGTGGGCGGCGCTCATCGGCTATCCACCGCTGGCAAAGTCAAGTCGGGGCGTAGCGCAGTCTGGTAGCGCACCTGCCTTGGGCGCAGGGGGTCGCGAGTTCGAATCCCGCCGCCCCGACCAGCTTTTGCCGGTGAAGCTTTGCCGTTGAACCAGGGAAGTCCAGAAATGCCAGCTCGCATCTACAAGCCCGCCCGCAACGCCATGCAGTCCGGCCAGGGCAAGAATCAGGAGTGGATCCTCGAGTTCGAGCCGGAGCATCCGCGCACCACCGATCCCCTGATGGGCTGGACCTCGACAACCGACACGGTAACTCAGGTCAAGCTTACGTTTGAAACACGTGAAGAAGCCGTGGCTTACGCGGTAGGCAAGGGAATCGCCTATACGGTGCAGCCGGAAAACCCGGTCAGAATGCAGAAGAAGTCATACTCCGACAATTTCAGGTTTGGACGCAGCGAGAACTGGACCCATTGAGTTTGGCCGCGTCCCGCCCGATGACCCCGTAGCTCAGCTGGACCAGAGCAAGTGCCTTCTAAGCACTAGGTCGCAGGTTCGAATCCTGCCGGGGTCGCCATTTTTACCCCATCGCCTGAACAATATCCCGTCCCGAAACGGCCAACTTTCCAATTGGTCAAAAAACTGCTTTAGTCATTTCAATCCGCGATTGTACGGATTGTCATTGTATCAGGGAGACTAACCATGAAAACAGCAAGCCTTGTCCGGATTGCGCTGCTCGCATCGTCGATGCTGGTTGCCGCATCCGTGGCCAATGCGAAATCGCTGGTCTACTGCTCGGAAGGTTCGCCGGAAAATTTCACGCCGTCGATGAACACCACGGGAACATCATTTGATGCGGCCCGTCCGGTCTACAACAAGCTCGTCGAATTCGAGACCGGCGGCACGGCGGTGAAGCCGGCGCTGGCCGAATCCTACACCGTCTCGGAAGATGGCAAGACCATCACCTTCAAGCTCCGCAAGGGTGTCAAGTTCCACTCCGGTGTCAACGGTTTCACGCCGACCCGTGATTTGAACGCCGAAGACGTGATCTGGTCCTTCGAGCGCATGTGGAAGCCTGAGCATCCCTATGCAAAGGTCTCCGGCGGCTCTTACGACTATTTCAACGACATGAGCATGCCGAGCCTGCTCGAAGCCATCACCAAGGGCGAAGATGACTACACCGTCATCATGAAGCTGACGACACCGAACGCGCCCTTCATTGCCAACCTGGCAATGGACTTCGCCACCATTCACTCCGCCGAATATGCGAAGTACCTGCTCGACAAGGGAACGCCGGAACAGTTTGACCAGATTCCGGTCGGCACTGGTTCCTTCTCCTTCGTTGACTACCAGAAGGACGCGGTCATCCGTTACAAGGCGTTCGACGGCTGGGCCGGCAAGCCCAAGATCGATGACCTGATCTATGCCATCACCCCTGATGCGACGGCGCGCTACGCCAAGCTCAAGGCCAATGAATGCCAGGTCATGATTGCACCGAACCCGGCTGATCTTGCGGCCATGAGCCAGGATCCGGACGTCAACCTCATGTCGCAGGCCGGCCTCAACATCGGCTATCTTGCCATGAACGCCCAGAAGCCGCCCTTCGACAAGCCCGAGGTGCGCAAGGCGATTGCCATGGCGATCGACCGTGATGCCATCCTGAAGGAAGTCTATCAGGGCGCCGGCCAGAAGGCGAAGAACCCGATCCCGCCAACCATGTGGTCCTATGACGAGTCGACCGAGGATATTCCCTACGACCCGGAAAAGGCCAAGGAGATGCTGAAGGCTGCCGGAGTCGAGAGCCTCGAAACCGACCTGTGGTGGATGCCCGTATCGCGTCCCTACAACCCCAATGCCCAGCGCATGGCCGAGTTGATGCAGGCCGATCTTGCCAAGGTCGGCATCAATGCAAAGCTCGTTTCCTATGAATGGGGCGAGTACCGCAAGCGCATGCAGGCCGGTGAGCACCAGATGGGTCTCCTTGGCTGGACCGGCGACAACGGTGATCCGGACAACTTCCTTGCCGTGCTCCTCGGCTGCGACAAGGACGGCAAGCCGAACGGCAACAACATCCCGAAGTGGTGTGACGCCAAGTTCCAGGAGGACATCACCAAGGCCGTGCAGATCACGGACATCGCGGAGCGCACCAAGCTCTACCAGGATGCCCAGAAGATCGTTGCGGCCCAGGTGCCTTGGGTCAACATTGCCCACTCGACGGTGTTTGAACCGGTGCGCAAGTCGGTCACTGGCTACAAGATCAGCCCCTTCGGCTCCCACGAATTCCAGAACGTGGACGTGGCTGAGTAACAATAGAGGGAGGGCAGGGGAAACCCTGTCCTCCCATTTCATGTGATGCTGCGCTTCTTCATCAAGCGACTGGCGCTGACGGTTCCCACCTTCCTCGCGCTCATGTTTGTGACCTTCATGATGATCCGGCTCGTGCCGGGTGATCCCATTGAGGTGCGCCGTGGCGAACGCGGCATTTCGCCGGAGCGGCTTGAGCAGCTGCGCCACGAAATGGGCCTGGACCAGCCCATCTGGAAGCAGTTCCTCGACTATGCCAGCGGCCTCCTCCACGGTGACTTCGGCACCTCGATCGTTTCCAAGACTCCGATCCTTCATGAATTCCTGACGCTGTTCCCGGCGACCCTGGAACTGACCTTCTTCGCCATGCTGATCGCCACGGTGATCGGCGTGCCGGCCGGCATGATGGCTGCGGTCAAGCGCGGCAGTATCTATGACCAGACCCTCATGGGCGTTGCCCTGACCGGCTATTCCATGCCGCTTTTCTGGTGGGGCCTCATTCTCATCCTCGTCATGTCAAACATGCTGCACCTGACGCCGGTGTCGGGCCGCGTTGACCTGATCAAGTATTTCTATCCGCCGGTTACGGGCTTCGCCCTGATCGATTCCCTTCTCTCTGGCCAGAAAGGCGCGTTCCTCGACGCCCTGCATCACCTCATCCTGCCGTCGATTGTGCTCGGCACCGTGCCCATGGCGGTGATTGCCCGCATGACACGCTCCTCAATGCTTGAGGTTTTGGAAGAGGACTATGTCCGCACCGCGCGCGCCAAGGGCCTTCCGGCGAGCCGCGTCATCGGCCTTCATGCCCTGCGCAATGCCCTAATTCCGGTGATCACCTCGATCGGCCTGCAGGTCGGCACCTTGCTGGCGGGCGCGGTCCTCACCGAAACAATTTTCTCGTGGCCCGGCGTCGGCAAGTGGCTGATCGAGTCCATCAGCCGCCGCGACTACCCGGCCCTGCAGGGCGGCATCCTGCTGATTGCCGCCTGCGTCATACTCGTCAACCTGCTGGTCGATCTGCTCTACGGCCTGATCAATCCGAGGATCCGACATGCCAAGTGACCTCGTCCTGCCGTCCGTCGCAGCAGCACCCCCCGGCCCGTTCCGCGCCTTCTGGAACGCCTTCAGTGAAAACCGCGGTGCTGTTGCCGGCCTCGCCGTCGTGGTGCTGATCATCGCCGTCGCCATTCTGGCGCCACTGATCGCCCCGCATGATCCCTTCGAGCAATTCAAGGGAGCAACCAAGCTCTCGCCCTTCTGGTCGGAAAATTCCGACCCGCGCTTCCTGCTCGGAACTGACGCGGTGGGCCGGGACATGCTGTCGCGTCTCATGTATGGCGCGCGCGTCTCGCTGTTCATCGGCCTGTCGGTCATGATTGTCTCGATGCTGGTCGGCATCGCCCTTGGGCTTGCGGCTGCCTGGTTCGGCGGCATCGTCGATGTCATCATCATTCGCGTCATGGACCTGATCATGGCCATACCGTCACTGGTGCTGGCCATCCTCATCATCGCCATCATCGGCCCGAGCCTCACCAACACCATCATCGCCGTGACCATCGTTTATCTGCCGCGCTATGTGCGCCTGCTGCGGGCTTCGGCGATTGCCGAACTGTCGAAAGACTATGTGACGGCGGCAAAGGTCGCCGGTGTCGGGCCCTTCCGCCTGATGACCGTGACGGTGCTGCCGAACTGCCTTGCGCCCCTCATCGTGCAGGCGGCACTTGGCGTCTCCGATGCCATCCTGGAAGCGGCAGGCCTCGGCTTCCTGGGGCTTGGTGCCCAGCCCCCCGTGGCCGAATGGGGTGCCATGCTCGCCAACACCCGCGACCTCATGCTGTCGCATCCCTGGGTCATGGCCTTTCCGGGCCTCTGCATCCTGATCACCGTCATGGCCATCAACCTCATGGGCGACGGTTTGCGTGACGCCCTCGATCCCCGCTTGAGGAAAAGCTGAACATGGCCCTCCTCGACATCACGAACCTGACCGTGGAATTCCGCACCGCCTCCGGCTGGTTCCGCGCCGTTGACCGCGTCTCGCTGTCGGTGGACCACGGCCGCATCCACGCCATCGTGGGTGAATCGGGTTCCGGAAAATCCGTCGCCATGCTGGCCGTCATGGGCCTCCTGCCCAAGACAGCGCGCGTCACCGCCGACCGGATCACCTTTGACGGCAAGGATTTCCTGAACATCGGCGCCGAAGCGCGCCGCCGCATCATCGGCAAGGACATGACGATGATCTTCCAGGAGCCGATGACCTCGCTCAATCCCTGCTTCACGGTGGGCTTCCAGCTTGGCGAAGCACTGAAATTCCATCTCGGCATGGACAAGGAGGCGCAAACCGCGCGCTCCATCGAACTGCTGAAGGACGTGGGCATTCCCGCCCCGGAACAGCGCCTGTCATCCTATCCGCACCAGTTTTCCGGTGGCATGGCCCAGCGCGTGATGATCGCCATGGCGCTCGCCTGCAAACCCAAGCTCATCATTGCCGACGAGCCGACGACGGCGCTCGACGTCACAATCCAGGCGCAGATACTTGATCTTCTCACCAAGTTGCAGCGCGAAACCGGCACGGCCCTCATCCTCATCACCCATTCCATGGGTGTCGTCGCCGAAACCGCCGAGACGGTGAGCGTCCACTACGCAGGCCAGAAGGTCGAGGAACAGCCGGTGCTCGATCTCTTCCGCAGCCCGCGCCATCCCTATACGGCGGCCTTGCTCTCGGCCCTTCCCGAACGCGCCAGGGGCGGCAAGCTGCATTCCATTCCGGGCACGGTGCCCGGCCAGTTCGACCGGCCCAAGGGCTGCCTCTTTGCCCCGCGCTGCGCCTATGCGCAGGAACTGTGCCATTCAACGCCGCCTGACGTTCACTCCAATGTCGTCTGCCACTTCCCCCTCGCCAAGGAGAAGGCGGCATGACCACCGTGCTTGAGGCCCGTGACCTCCGCCGCCACTACCAAGTGGGCCGCGGCATGTTCGCAGAACCCGCCACGCTGAAGGCACTTGATGGCGCAAGCTTCACGCTCGAACGCGGCAAGACCCTGGCAGTCGTCGGCGAGTCAGGCTGCGGCAAGTCCACGCTCGCCCGCCTTCTCACCATGATCGAGGAGCCGACCGCCGGCTCTTTCCGCATCGGCGATGTCGAGGTGGTGGGCGCTTCGGCCCATGACCTGCGCGGCCTCAGGCCCAAGGTGCAGATCGTCTTCCAGAACCCTTATGGCTCGCTCAACCCGCGCCAGAAGATCGGCCAGGCGCTCGAGGAGCCGCTGCTCGTCAACGGCCGCTTCACGGCGGCGGAGCGCACCGCCAAGGCCCGCGAGATGATGGCGCTCGTCGGCCTCCGGCCCGAGCACTACGACCGCTATCCGCACATGTTTTCCGGCGGCCAGCGCCAGCGCATCGCCATCGCCCGCGCCTTGATGCTCGAGCCCGACATTCTGATCCTCGACGAGCCCGTCTCGGCGCTTGATCTCTCGATCCAAGCGCAGGTGCTCAACCTGCTGGCCGACCTGCAGCAGCGCCTGCAGCTTGCCTATGTCTTCATCAGCCATGATCTTTCGGTGGTGCGCCACATCGCCGACGACGTGATGGTGATGTATCTCGGCCGCGTGGTCGAGCAGGGCGCCAGCGAGAAGGTTTTTGCCTCGCCCCGCCATCCCTATACGCGGGCCCTCCTGTCAGCGACTCCCATCGCCGATCCCACTGCCCGCAAGGAGCGCATCGTACTCAAGGGTGAATTGCCATCGCCGCTCAATCCGCCATCCGGCTGCACCTTCAGGACGCGCTGCCCCATCGCCGAGGAGCGCTGCGCCAAGTCGCAGCCTGAACTGCGCGAAGTGGCAGGCCGAAAGGTCGCCTGCTTCCTCGCCTAGGCGTTACACGCCCACGCGCTGCTTCTTGCGCACATCAGCCTGGTAGGCCGCACTCTCGTTCACCTGCTTGCGCTTTGAGACCTGCGGCACGCCCACGTCCCACAGCGCATCGCCCGGTGTCCAGATGAAGGCATCCGAAACGATCGAGATGACGGCGGTGCGATCCTGCGCCTTGGCCCAGTCGATGGCCTGTTCCAGTTCGGCAAGGCTTTCGACCTTGCGCGCCGCAGCCCCCATCGCTTCGGCGTGCTTCACGAAATCGACGCTGAATGGCGCCTTCACCTTGCAATCCTTGATGAGGTTGTTGAAGGAGGGCGTGCCCTTGAAGTTCTGCAGGCGGTTGATCACCGCATAGCCGCCGTTGTCGCAGACGACGATGATCAGCTTGTGGCCGGTCAGCACCGTCGAATAGATGTCCGAGTTCATCATCATGTAGGAGCCGTCGCCCACCATGACGATGACATCGCGCGAAGGGTCTGCCATGGCAGCACCCCAGCCTCCGGCAATCTCATAGCCCATGCAGGAGAAGCCGAATTCGAGATCGAAGGAATTGCTCGTCCGGCAGCGCCAGTTCTTCATGGTCTCGCCCGGAAGCCCGCCCGCCGCCGTGATCATGTAGTCCTTGGCGGCCGCCTTGCGGTTCACCACGCCAACCACCTGGGCATAGCTTGGAACAGGCGCATTGGTGGGTTTCTGGTAGCCATCGAGCGCGGCATTCCATTCGGCCATGAGGTCCTTGGCCTTCTTCGTCCA
>CAZUKI010000082.1:0-2307 GCA_964620785.1 uncultured Aestuariivirga sp. | reverse complement strand
GGCAGTGTGCTTTTCCCGGCAATGGTTTCGGTGACGGGAATGCCATGCGCCACGGCAAAGCTTGCAACCTGCTCCTCGGCGCCGGAATAGCGCGCCCCGCCACCTGCGATGATCAGCGGCTTCTTGGCCGACTTGAGCAGCTTCACGGCTTCCGCGACGCGCCTGCGGTCCGGACGCGGCCGGGCAATCTCATGCACCGTGCGGGCGAAGAACTCGGCCGGGTAGTCACAGGCCATTTCCTGCACATCCTGCGGCAGGCCGATGAAGGCCGGGCCGCAGTCGGCGGGGTCAAGCATCACCGCCACGGCCTGCGGCAGCGACGAGATGATCTGCTCGGGATGGATGATGCGGTCCCAGTAGCGCGTCACCGCCTTGTAGGCATCATTGACGCTGATCGCCGGATTGCCGAAGTGCTCGACCTGCTGCATCACCGGGTCAGGCCTGCGGTTGATGAACACATCGCCCGCCAGGAACAGCACGGGCAGGCGGTTGGTGTGGGCCACGCCCGCTGCCGTTACCATGTTGGTGGCGCCGGGGCCGATGGACGAGGTCGCCACCATGATCTGCCGCCGCCGCCTTGCCTTGGCAAAGCCGACCGCCGCCAGCCCCATGGATTGCTCGTTCTGCCCGCGCCATGTCGGGAACACGTCCTTCACCTCTTCCAGCGCCTCCGAGAGGCAGGTGACGTTGCCATGCCCGAAGATCGCGAAGATGCCGGGAAACAGCGGCACTTCCTTGCCGTCCACGATGGTGAACTGGTTGATGAGATAGCGCACCAGCGCCTGCGCCATGGTGAGGCGGATTGTGGACATGCGTATCCTCCCGTGCAAAATTCTGTTTTGAAAACTCTAGCCCGCTGATGGATGGAGTTTCAACAAGAGTCGAGAGAGGTTCGCGTCTATGCCCCATGTGCTCGTTGCAGGCTTGATCCACGAGCACGGGCTCGATGTCTTGCGCCGCACCCCCGGCCTCACCTTCCGCCTCGTCGAGCAGGTCTCGACCGAGGCCTATGCGCCCTTCGTGGCCGAGGCCGATGCCATCCTGATCCGCACCCAGCCGCTGCCCGCCGAGCTGATCGCAAAGGCGCAGCGCCTCGCCATCGTCTCGCGCCACGGCGTGGGCTATGACGCCGTTGACGTGGCGGCCCTCAATGCCCGGAAGATTCCGCTCACCATCGTGGGCGACGTCAATTCGAGGGCCGTCGCCGAGCACACGCTGATGCTGCTCCTCGCCGCCGCCCGCCGCACCGTGGCCCATGACGCAGCCATTCGTGATGGCCGCTGGAACGAGCGCAATCGCTTCGATGCCGTTGAGCTTGATGGCAAGGAACTTCTCGTCCTGGGCTTCGGCCGCATCGGCCGGCGTGTCGCCGAACTGGCCCGCGCCTTTGGCATGGTGGTGCATGCCTATGATCCGTTCCTTGCACCGGAGGTCATTGCCGCCAACGGCGCCACGCCCGCCACGGGCCTCATGGAGGAGTTGGCAAGCGCCGACTATGTCAGTCTGCATCTCCCGGCAGACCCGCAGGGCCCGGTGATCGGTGCCGCACAACTGGCGGCCATGAAGCCCTCGGCCATCCTGGTCAACGCCGCCCGCGGTGAACTTGTGGACGAGGACGCCCTCGACCGCGCCCTGCATGACGGCAAGCTGCGCCATGCGGCACTTGATGTCTTCCGCAGCGAACCGCCAGCCGCCGGCAACCCGCTTCTTTCCAATACGCGCACCACGCTGTCCCCGCACAATGCCGGCCTCACCCAGGAGTGTGCGGCGCGCATGGGTGCGGTCTCGGCACAGAACATCGTCGATTTCTTCGCGGGCAAGCTGAACCCGGCGCTGGTGGTGAACCGGGAGGCGGTGCAGGCCCGCTGACCGCTGAATTGTCTGACAATTGATCTTGGCAAAACCCACCGCTAAGAGTGGCGCAGCAAAAACAAGAACCTGACGGGAAGGAGCAAGCGTGGCGGCATATCTCGGCCTTGATTTCGGCACATCGTCCGTGAAGGGCGTGCTCATCGACGACAGCCACAGGATACTGGCGAGCGCCTCTTCGCCGCTCAAGGTGTCGCGCCCGCAGCCCGGCTGGAGCGAGCAGAACCCCGAAGACTGGTGGAAGGCGGCGGGCAAGGTCGTGGCGCAATTGCGCAAGCTGAAGCCCAGGGCCGTTGCCGCCGTCGAAGGCATCGGCCTTTCCGGCCAGCAGCACGGCGCAACACTTCTCGACAAGGACGGCAAGGTGCTGCGCCCCTGCATCCTCTGGAATGACGCCCGCTCCTTCCGCGAATGTGAGGAGATCATGGCCCGCGAGCC
>CAZUKI010000081.1:7705-11135 GCA_964620785.1 uncultured Aestuariivirga sp. | reverse complement strand
TCCTCGGCCATGCGCTTGGTGAGCGTCGTGACCAGCACCCGGTAGCCCGCCTTTGCCACTTCCTTGCATTCGGCAATGACATCATCGACCTGCGATTTCACCGGGCGGATGATGACCGGTGGATCGATGAGGCCGGTGGGGCGGATGACCTGCTCGGCAAAGATGCCGCCGGTGCGCTCCATTTCCCATGAACCGGGCGTTGCCGAGACATAGACGGTTTGCGGGCGCATGGCGTCCCATTCCTCGAAACGCAGCGGCCGGTTGTCGATGCAGGAGGGCAGGCGAAACCCATACTCGGCAAGCGTGGCCTTGCGGTTGAAGTCACCCCGGAACATGCCGCCGATCTGCGGCACGGTGACGTGGCTTTCGTCGATGAACACCAGGCAGTTGTCGGGCAGATACTCGAACAGCGTCGGCGGTGGCTCGCCGGGCTTGCGCCCCGTGAGATAGCGAGAATAGTTTTCGATGCCGGCACAGGAGCCCGTGGCGATCATCATTTCCATGTCGAACAGGCAGCGCTGCTCCAGCCGCTGGGCCTCGAGGATGCGGCCTGCTGCGTTGAACTCCGCAAGCCTGAGCCGCAGGTCCTCCTTGATGCGCGACACGGCCTGTTCCAGCGTTGGCTTGGGCGTCACATAATGCGAGTTGGAATAGACCTTGACCTGCTCCAGTTCCGCCATGCGCTGGCCGGTGAGTGGATCAAACTCGGTGATCGCCTCCACCTCATCGCCGAACAGCGAAATGCGCCAGGCCCGGTCATCGAGATGCGATGGAAACAGCTCGATCGTATCGCCGCGCACCCGGAAGGCGCCGCGCACGAAATTCTGGTCGTTGCGGCGGTAATGCAACGCCACCAGATCGGCGAGGAGCTGCCGCTGTGGAAAGCGTTGCCCCTTCTTGATGGCAAAGGTCATGGCGGAATAAGTCTCGACGTCACCGATGCCATAGATGCACGAGACAGACGCCACGACCACAACATCGTCGCGCTCGAGAAGGGCGCGCGTCGCCGAATGGCGCATGCGGTCAATCTGCTCGTTGATCGAGCTTTCCTTCTCGATATAGGTGTCGGAGCGCGGCACATAGGCTTCCGGCGTGTAGTAGTCGTAGTAGGAGACGAAATACTCCACGGCATTGTTCGGGAAGAACTGCTGGAACTCGCCATAGAGCTGGGCGGCGAGCGTCTTGTTGGGAGCGAGGATCAGGGCAGGGCGGTTGGTGCGGGCAATGACCTGGGCCATCGTGTAAGTCTTGCCGGAGCCGGTAACACCCAGCAGCACCTGGTCGCGCTCCTGGGCATTGGCGCCCGTCACAAGCTCGGCAATGGCTGTTGGCTGGTCGCCCTTGGGCTCATATTCCGAAACGAGTTCGAATGACTTGCCGCCTTCGGATTTGGGTGGCTTCGGTGGCTTGTGCGGCTCAAAGACCGGCAGCTTGATCGCTTCCGGCCGCAAGCTCTCAAGCCCGGCGCGCGGGCCATCACCCAGCGGCGCCAGCGGTTCAATCAGTTGCTGTGGTGCCTCGGCGAATCCGCCGTCCTGCCTCGAATGACCCATGCCCGGGATATAGGCGCTCCGGCACGGCTGAAAAAGGGCAGGCGGATGTGCTGCTGACAGCAGCTTGTCAGCAGCGGCAGCTATGAGTGCTCAGGTTCCGAGGGTGACGGCGATCTGCGGCGAATTGCGCAAGGTCTGGTAGACGACGCAATAGCGCTCCGTCAGCTTCAGGAGCGTGGCCTTCTGCTCTTCGCTGATGCCATCGACTTCGAAATTGAGCCGGATGGCGGAAAAGCCGACAGGCGCTTCCCGGTCCACACCCAGTGTGCCCCGGAAATCCAGGTCGCCCTCGGCGGTCACCCTGGCCTCGCCGACCGGAATGGCCAGGGCCGTGGCAACGGCATTGAGCGTGACACCGGCGCAGGCAACGAGCGCCTGCAGCAGCATGTCACCGGAGCAGACATGCATGCCGTCGCCGCCAGTCGCGGGATGGAGCCCGGCATCGACAAGGGCGCGGGCCGTATCAATGGAGCAGGTGACCCCTTCGCCGAGCCGTCCTTCAGCCTTGAGGGTGATGAGCGCGGCACCGGGCGTGGACTTGTACTGCGCCTTGAGTGGCGCCTGCACGGCCTTCAGTTGCTCGGAGTCCATGGCCCAAGCATAGCGCCGTTCGCAGTCTGGAAGAAGGGCCTAGCCCTACATCATCTCCACAAAGCGCCTGAACAGGTAGTGCGAGTCCTGGGGGCCGGGCGAGGCTTCCGGGTGGTGTTGCACCGAGAAGACAGGCTTGCCCTTGACGGCAATGCCGGCGTTGGACCCGTCAAACAGCGAAACATGGGTTTCCACGACGCCCTCCGGCAGGCTGTCGCGGTCCACCGCGAAACCGTGGTTCATGGAAACGATCTCGACCTTGCCCGTGGTGTAGTCCTTCACCGGATGGTTGGCGCCGTGATGGCCCTGGTGCATCTTCATGGTCTTGGCGCCAAGCGCGATCGCCAGCATCTGGTGACCGAGGCAGATGCCGAAAATCGGCTTGCCGCTGTCGATGAGCTTCCTGATCTCCGGAACGGCATATTCGCCGGTGGCGGCAGGATCACCGGGGCCGTTTGCAAGGAATATGCCGTCAGGCTTCATGGCAAGGATGTCTTCGGCCTTGGCGGTGGCGGGAACCACCGTCACGTCGCAGCCGGCCGATTGCAGGCAGCGCAGGATGTTGCGCTTGAGGCCATAGTCGACGGCGACAACCTTCTTGGTGCCCTTGCCGCGGGTATAGCCATCCTTCCAGGTCCAGAGATTTTCATCCCAGTCCATGCGTTGGGTGAGTGAGACATCCTTTGCGAGATCCATGCCGACGAGACCGGGCCAGTCCGCTGCCATCGCCTTCAGCCTTGAGATGTCAAACTTCCCGCTGGCATGATGGGCGATGACGCCATTGGGCATGCCCTTCTCGCGGATGAGGGCGGTAAGCGCCCGCGTGTCGATGCCGGAGAGGCCAATGATGTTGCGCGACTTCAGCCACTTGTCGAAGTGCCGTGCCGAGCGATAGTTCGCAGGCTCCGAAACTGTCGCCTTGACGACGCAGCCACGCACCGCTGCAGTTGCCGCAAGGTTCGTGGTCTCGATGTCATCATCATTGGTGCCGACATTGCCGACATGGGGAAATGTGAAAGTGACGATCTGTCCGGCGTAGGACGGGTCCGTCAAAACTTCCTGGTAACCGGTCATGGCCGTGTTGAAGCAGACTTCCCCCACGGCCTCGCCCTCGGCGCCAAACCCTTGGCCCTCGATCACCGTGCCATCTGCAAGCACCAGCAACCCGGTAACCTTGGGCACGGTCCAGTCACCGAAGGTCGCGCGTGACTTTGCACGCGCCTTCGACGCACTTTGGGCGCGCGGCTTCGCCTTGGCCTTTGCGGGCTTTTTGCTGCTGGTCATGG
>CAZUKI010000081.1:0-7605 GCA_964620785.1 uncultured Aestuariivirga sp. | reverse complement strand
CTTTGGGCGCGCGGCTTCGCCTTGGCCTTTGCGGGCTTTTTGCTGCTGGTCATGGGAACTCCGGAATCCGGCATGCGTTAGGCGAGGGGCAGGTGTCCGTCAAGTTTGCGCCGATTCGGAAAGCGGACTATGGAGGCGCTTTCCACGCAGAATTGACGAGGTTTCCATGGGTCTCCGTGACCAGCTCAATGCCGATTTGAAGGATGCCATGAAGGCCGGTGACAAGCGCAAGCTCGCCACCATCCGTCTCATGAATGCCGCCATCAAGGACAAGGACATCAGCGCCCGCACCGAAGGCCATGACAGCGAGAAGCTGCCGGATTCCTCCTTGCTCGATCTCTTTGCCAAGATGGTGAAGCAGCGCCAGGATTCCATCGCAGCTTATGAGCAGGGCGGCCGCCAGGAACTCGCCCAGCAGGAGCGCGAGGAAATGGAAATCATCCAGTCCTACATGCCCAAGCAGCTGTCAGAGGATGAAACCAAGACCGCGATCAAGAACATCATCGCCGCCGTGGGCGCAACATCCGTCAAGGACATGGGCAAGGTCATGGCCGAACTTAAATCCAAGTATTCTGGTCAGGTAGACATGGGCAAGGCAGGCGGTCTCGTTAAGGCTCTGCTTGGCTGATCATTCATCCAAGGTTCATTTTGACTTATGCAGATTGCCAGAACCGCAAATGGGGTATTGCGGATTCAAAATTGAAAGGATGACTTCATGTTCAAGAAAACCCTGATCGCCGTCGCCACTGTCGGCGCAATGGCTGTAGGCCTTGGTGGTGTCGCCAGCACCCCCGCGGAAGCAAAGGTGAGGATCTTCGTCGGCTCGCCCTATTGGTACGGCCACCACCATCACTTCCATCACCACAGCCGCTACCACTGTCACTTCAAGAAGGTGAAGGTCTGGAACAAGAAGCACACCAAGAAGATCTGGGTCACGAAGCGCGCCTATTGCCACAGCCGCTGGCACTACTGAGTGCATTGACACTCAAAGTTGCACTGCAATCAAGGAGTCGGGCCTGTGGTCCGGCTTCTTTGTTTTGACCATGCATTAACCACGTGGTGCTACGCTTCCACCATGGTTTCTGTTGCGTATCTTGTGTTCACGTTTTTGGCTTGCGTCATTGGCTCAGGACTGGGCCTCATGGTCTATCGCGCAAGACAGCTAAGGTTGATGTCCGCGGGCAGGGCCGCACCAGATATCAGCAAAGGCAATGAGGAACAGAAGTGGGAAGCCATCCGGCGCTGGCAGTCCCACGAAAACCGCGTCTTCGCCATGTGCGTTTCAGCCTGCGCTGCAACACCTCTGGCCCTTGCCGCCGCAGCCTGGGCAAATCGTGGCGAGGTGGTGGGATCGATCTGTTCCGGGCTCGTCACCGTGGCCGTCAATTCACCACTCTGCCTCTAGCCGGAGCCTTTGCCGTCAGACGATCTTCGTCGTGACCTTCACATTCTTCCGGATGGCATTTGAGTAGGGGCAGATCACGTGGCCCTTCTTGGCAATGGCAGTTGCCTTGGCCTTGGGGAAGCCGATGAGATTGACGTCCAGCTTGACCTCGATGCCGAAGCCCTTTTTGTCAGTGCGCGGACCAAACGACACATGCGCGGTCACCGTGTTGTCCGGGTTCCACGGCAGGGGCTTCTTTTCCTTGCTATTGGCGAACTTCATTGCCCCGAGGAAGCACGAGGAATAGCCCAGCGCAAAAAGCTGTTCCGGGTTGGTGCCCTTGCCGTCGCCGTCCAGCTCCTTCGGATGGCTGATGATCACGTCGAGCTTGCCGTCATCGGTGCGGGCAACGCCGCCGCCGCGGCCGCCCTTTGAAGTGCCGACTGCGGTATAGGGTTTCTTGGCGAGGGCCATAACATGCTCCTGTGTCAATTTGGACCCAGAAGATTCCATGACACTGTTGCAGGCACAAGTGGCAATCGTTAAGGCCACGCCATGAACAAGCCGCATGCACCCACGATCGCCACCCTGCGCCAGCAGATTGATGTGGTGGACAATGAACTGCTGGCCCTGTTGGGCAGGCGCCAGGGCCTCGTCAGGCAAGTCATCACCGTCAAGAAGGAACAAGGCCTCCCGGCTCGCATTCCTGATCGCGTTTCGGAAATCATCGCCCGGCTTGAGCAGGCCGCCCCGGCAAAGGGCGCTTCACCCGAACTGGTGCGCACCGTCTGGACCGCGATGGTCGAGTGGTTCATCGCCCATGAGGAGCAGGAACTGAAGGGCTAGCCTCCTTGCTAACAAGAAAGGCCCGCGCAGGAAGCACGGGCCTTTATCATGTCACTGCGACGCATGCGCCGCGATATCTGGCCTTGCCGAAAGTGCTGCCGTGGGTGCCACCGTCACTGCAAGATCAAGCAACAGTTTCCTCAGGCGCGGGCAAGTTTCCAGCGGCAAAGCTTCCGTCGCTGTTCGCATCTCACTCGCCGAGTGGTCGTTGCTACAGCTATGCCGCCAGGGGCAGTTCGCCCGACACATAGCGCACCCTCCTGTCATAGTCGTCCGCAAGGCTGCGCAGAGCTGAGCCGCCATCACCCACGAATGTTGGCCCATGCATCAGGGCAAGGGTACGAGGATTGGTGGAGGAAAGCCGCCGCAGGGTTCCGCCCATGCCGGGATTGAGCGACGAGAATTTAAAGAAATCCTCTGCCTTGGTGGCTGGCCCCACGATGTCGCCCTCGGTCATTGCCTTGTCATTGCCAAACTGCGTGAACAGGTCACCACAGAGCAGCGTTCCGGTGGTTTCCTCGAACAGCACGCCGGCGTCCCAGCCGTGCGGTGTGTGAGGCGTGTCGATGAAGCGCACGCGCTTGCCGCCGAGGTCTATGACTTCGCCATCCTTGAGGATGCGTGCCTCACGGTCTGCGAAATCATTGAGCGAGACCATGACGCCCGTTTCACCCTGGGCCGCCGTGGCATGGGGAGCAACTGAGAGCCATTCGTTCATGGCGCCGCACTCATCCGCCTCGAAATGGCCATAGGCGATCCAGCGCAGCTTTTCAGGTGGGATGATCCGGCTCAGCGCCGTCCGGTTCAGTTCGAACATCTTGCGCAGCCCGGTGTGAAACATGAGCGGTTCATCGCCATTCACCAGGAACTGGTTGAAGGTGAAGCCGCCAGGGCCAAGCTCCGCGACATGAGTCGACAGGCGGAAGATGCCATTGGCAATTTCAGTGACTTTGGTTTCCATTTCTATGTCCTTTCAATGAGATAGCCGACACCATCTGGCGTCGGCAGTTTGTGTTGGACTTCTCTCGCGCTTTCGAAGTACATTGGTGTGTAGTGAAATATTCACCACTTGTCAATATTCAGTGAACAGGTGTGTATAGGGAAATGGAATGGCGCGAAGCTATACCTTGAAGAAGCGGGCCGACCAGCAGGCCGAAACCCGGCGGCGCATCGTCGAGGCGGCCGTTGACCTGCATGGCAGTGTCGGCCCCGCCCAGACCACGTTGAGCATGATTGCCGAGCGGGCAGGGGTGCAGCGCAACACGCTCTATGCCCATTTTCCCGATGAGCGCAGCCTGTTCATGGCCTGCTCCGGACTGGTAATGGAACGGGACGCCTTGCCCGTGACGGAATCCTGGAAACTGATCAACGACATCGACCAGCGCCTGAAGACAGGGCTGTCGGAACTTTACGGCTGGTACGAGCGCAACGCCGCCGTGACGGCCGCCGTGCTGCGCGATGCCGAGAGCCACGCGTTGACGCAGGAAATCTTTGCCTTTCGCTCGGAGCCTTTCTTTGCGGCATGCCGCGCCGTGTTGGGAGAGACACTGTCAGCGCGGCAGCTTGCCATGCTGGAACTGGCATTGAGTTTCCACACATGGCGGACCCTGGTGAAGGAGCAGCACCTCACGTCACCTGCCGCCGCAGAGACCATGGCAGGAGCGATCAGCAGCATTGAATTTTGAAACCGGCAGGCGCACCTGCTAGGTCTGGCATGATGCGCTTTCCGCCCCAGTTCCTCGACCAGATCCGCGCCCGGGTGAACCTCTCCTCGGTGGTCGGCCGGCATGTGCAGTGGGACAGGCGCAAGACCAATGCCGGCAAGGGCGATTTCTGGGCCTGCTGCCCGTTCCACACCGAGAAGTCTCCGAGTTTCCATGCCGACGACCGCAAGGGCCGCTACTATTGCTTCGGCTGCAAGGCTTCCGGCGACATCTTCACCTTCCTGACGGAGAAGGCTGGCCTCAGCTTTCCGGAGGCCGTCTCGCAGATGGCGGGCGAAGCGGGCCTTCCCATGCCGGTCATCAGCGAGGAGGAGGCGCGCCGCGAGGAAACCCGGGCCAGCCTCTATGACGTCATGGAAATGGCAGCAAAACTGTTCCAGCAGGAACTGCAGTCCGCGCATGGTGCGAGGGCACGGGGCTACCTTTCCGACCGCGACCTGTCGCCAGACATCCAGAAGGAATTCGGCATCGGCTATGGCCGCGACGACCGCAGCTGGCTGCGCAATGAGCTTGCGTCCAAGGGCATCACCCTGGACCAGATGATCGAGACCGGATTGGTCGTGCCGGGCGAAGGCGACAAGCTGCCCTATGACCGTTTCCGCGACCGCGTGATGTTTCCCATCCGTGATGGCCGTGGCCGCGCCGTGGCCTTTGGCGGACGAGCTTTGCGGCCCGATGTTCCGGCCAAATATCTCAACTCGCCCGAGACCATCCTCTTCCAGAAGGGCGAGCTTCTCTACAACTTCGACAAGGCCCGCCAGCCGGCCCACCAGAAGGCGGAGATCATCGTCGTCGAAGGTTATGTCGATGTGATCGCCATGCACCGGGCCGGCCTGCCGCAGACGGTGGCGCCCATGGGCACGGCCCTGACCGAAACCCAGCTTGGCATCCTGTGGCGGACGGCGCCCGAACCCATCCTTTGCTTTGACGGCGACACCGCTGGCCTCAAGGCTGCCTACCGGGCGCTCGACCTCGGCCTGCAGCGCCTGACGCCGGGCCACTCCCTGCGTTTTGCCTTCCTGCCCGAGGGCAAGGACCCCGATGACCTTCTGCGCTCAGATGGTCCTGAGGCTCTCAAGAAGATCGTGGCCGAAGCTCAGCCGATGCTCGATGTGCTCTGGCGCAAGGCCCTTTCCGAAAATGACCGGGCCACCCCGGAGCGCAAGGCGGCCTTCGAGCGCGACCTGCGCCTGCAGGTGGCCGGGATCGTTGACGAGGGCGTGCGCCGCCATTACCTCGACGCCCTCAGGGAGCGCTTTGATGGGCTGCGGGTGCAGCAGCGGGGCTTTGTGCCCTCTGCGGGCCGCAGGGGAGGCAGCCAGGCCCGTTTTGGCTCCCGGGTGGCCTCCTGGACGTCTCCCTCAGGGCGGCGCCTGCGCGACTGGGAAATCCCGCTTCCGGCCTCCCAGCAGCTGCGCTCGGCGGCGGGCAGGGCCCAGGGCACGGACGCCCAGGAGCGCCGTGTCAGGCTCATCGTCCTGAGTTTCGTCAACCATCCCGGCCTTCTCCACGAATTCTGGGACGATTTTGCCGCATTGGAGCTGGGCTCGGGCGAGCTTGACTCGCTCCGTATGCGGATTCTAGATAGCGCCGCATCTGAGGAAGGCCTTGAACCGGCAGCCCTCAGGGCCCACCTGACGGAAAGAGGTTTTGGACCGGTTCTGGCCCGCCTCGAAGATCAGGCGAGACGTCTGAATGAGTGGTTCCTTGGTCCGTCGGCTGCCGCAGATGACGCCCGGACAGGCCTCCGCCAGATGCTCGCCCTGCACCGCAAAACATTGACACTGGGACTCGAGCTGAAGTCGGTGGAAGCCGCCTTCGCCCGTGACCCGTCGGAAGAGAACCTGCAGGCGCTCATTGCCGTGCGCGACCAGCTGCTCTCGGCCCAGGGTTCCGAAGCCACCGTCGAAGGCTTCGGTGCCCAATCAGGCCGTGGAAATACCGATCCGGTTTGAGGATTGGCATTGCAGCGGGGTTAAGCCGCAATTAATGGCCGAATCGCTAGTTATTCTCTCCCGAATCACCTTTTTACGCCGGGCCTTCCCGGCAACAGGGATATACGCAGATCATGGCTCGCAAGCCCGCCAGCACGCCTAAGCCGCCGCAGGAACCAGAAGAAAAGCCCGCCGAGGAAGTCACGCAGGAGCCGGAAGTTCCGGAGGCCGGCCAGGACTCGCCGCTGCTTGACCTAACCGATGCGGCCGTGAAGCGCCTCATCAAGGTGGCCAAGGCGCGTGGCTATGTGACCCTCGATGAACTGAATGCCGTTCTGCCCTCAGACGAAGTGACCTCCGACCAGATCGAGGACATCTACGCCATGCTGGGCGAAATGGGCATCAGCGTCGTCGAGAGCGAAGAGGAAACCGAAAACGTCGTCGCCAAGGTCGAAGAGGAATCGACCGAGACCGCCCTGATGAAGGTGGAGGCCCCCAAGGTTCCCGCCGACCGCACCGACGATCCGGTGCGCATGTATCTGCGCGAGATGGGTGCTGTCGAGCTGCTGTCACGCGAGGGCGAAATCGCCATTGCCAAGCGCATCGAGGCAGGCCGCGAAGCGATGATCGCGGGCCTCTGTGAAAGCCCGCTGACCTTCCAGGCCATCATCATCTGGCGCGACGAACTGAACGAGGGAAAGATCCTCCTTCGCGACATCATCGACCTTGAAGCAACTTATGCCGGACCTGACGCCAAGCAGAACCAGTCCGTGGCAACGCCGGCACCTTACGTTCCGCCGAAGGAAGAGGTGCGCAAGCAGGCCGAACTGAAGCGCGAGCAGGCCAAGAAGCTCGAGGCCAAGAAGCCTCAGGCCCGCCGCCCCGCCGATGACGACTATTCCGACGTGCTGTCGCCGGAGGATTTCGACAAGCCTGTGGTGGAAGAAGATGAAGATGACGAGGGCGATGACCTCGGCGTTTCGCTTTCCGCCATGGAAATCGAGCTCAAGCCAAAGGTGCTTGAGGTTTTCGACGAAATCGCCCGCCTCTACAAATCGCTGCGCAAGCTTCAGGACCAGGAAGTGACGGAAGGCGAGGGCCTCTCGCCATCGCAAGAGCGCCGCTACAAGAAGCTCAAGGAAGAGATCGTCACCCACGTCAAGTCGCTGTCGCTCAACAACGCCCGCATCGAGGCGCTGGTCGATCAGCTTTACGACATTTCCAAGCGCCTCAACGCCCTTGAGGGCAGGCTGATGCGCCTTGCCGAAACCTATCGCGTGCCGCGCGATGAATTCCTCAAGGAATATCAGGGCAACGAATTGGACGCCGAATGGCTGAAGCGCGTCGGGCGCCTTGCCAAGCACGGCTGGAAGAAATGGGTCAACGACGAGAAGGACTCGATCAAGGTCATCCGTGACGAGATCTTTGATCTTGCGTCGGCAACCGGCTTGCAGATCCGTGAGTATCGCCAGATCGTCGCCAAGGTGCAGAAGGGCGAGCGCGAAGCACGGATCGCCAAGAAGGAAATGGTCGAGGCAAACTTGCGTCTCGTCATCTCAATCGCCAAGAAATACACCAACCGTGGCCTGCAGTTCCTGGACCTCATTCAGGAAGGCAACATCGGCCTGATGAAGGCGGTCGACAAGTTCGAGTATCGCCGCGGCTACAAGTTCTCGACCTATGCCACCTGGTGGATCAGACAAGCGATCACCCGCTC
>CAZUKI010000080.1:0-11330 GCA_964620785.1 uncultured Aestuariivirga sp. | reverse complement strand
GCCCCGGCCTGATCACGCCGGAAGAAATCAAGATCGGCATCATGCCCGGCCACATTCACCGCAAGGGCCGCATCGGCGTGGTTTCGCGTTCCGGCACCCTGACCTATGAAGCCGTGGCGCAGCTCACCGAGATTGGCCTCGGCCAGTCCAGTGCGGTCGGCATTGGCGGCGACCCGATCAACGGTCTGAAGCACATCGATGTGATGAAGGCCTTCAACGACGATCCGGATACCGATGCGGTCATCATGATCGGCGAAATCGGCGGCCCGGACGAGGCGGACGCCGCGCGCTGGTGCAAGGCCAACATGAAGAAGCCCATCGTCGGCTTCATCGCTGGCGTGACGGCGCCTCCCGGCAAGCGCATGGGCCATGCGGGCGCGCTGATCTCCGGCGGTGCCGACACGGCCGATGCCAAGCTGGCAATCATGGAGGAGTGTGGCTTCAAGGTCACGCGCAATCCATCAGAGATGGCCAAGCTGCTCAAGGCATTGCTGTAAGCAATACTACGAACCGGCGGGGCGCCGCAGCCCACTACACTGCGGTCTCCAAATAAAAAAGAGAGGGCGCCCAGAACGGCTGTTTGGGGCGCCTTCTTCATTCATAACACTGGAGAACTGAATGGAAATGCTGCAAGACGCCGACTTCTGGATCGGCCTCCTCAAGATCATCTGGATCAACATCATCCTGTCGGGCGACAACGCGGTAGTCATTGCCCTGGCAGCGCGCTCCCTGCCCCCTGAACAGCAAAGAAAAGCCATCCTGTTTGGCTCCGGGGCGGCCGTGGTGTTGCGGATCCTGCTGACAGTGGTCGCGGCCAAACTGCTGGAACTGTCCTACCTGCAGATCGTGGGCGGGGTCCTGCTGCTGTGGATCGGCGTGCAACTACTGGGTGAAGAGGACGACAACGACGGCGAAGCCAGGGAGGTGGGGGGCATGGCGGCTGCAATCCGGACCATCCTGATCGCAGACCTGGTGATGAGCCTGGACAACGTGATCGCCGTGGCGGCTGCGGCCAAGGGCAGCATGGTGCTGCTGATCCTGGGCCTCGCGATCAGCATTCCGCTGGTGATTTTTGGCAGTACGCTGATGATCAAGTTGATGGAACGCTTCCCCATCATCGTGATGCTGGGCGCTGCGCTGATCGGCTGGGTCGGTGGTGAGACCATCGCAAGCGACACGGCCCTCAAGGGTTTCGCTGCGGCCAATCCATGGCTCCACTACGTTGCGGCGGCCGCTGGTGCGGCGGCGGTGATCGGGATTGGCAAGTTCCTCCAGGGACGCGGAAAACACGCCTGAATCACACGGCCGCAACCCTGTAACTGCGCCGTTACAGTGCTACTTATTTGCAACAAATGGTAGCGTGGCCGTGACAAAGTGCCTTGTCCGGCGCATGCCCGTCTGTTACCTTCGACTCTCGCGGTGTTCCGCCCGGCGTCCCGGAAGCGCCATGTGGTGGCTCACCCCCAAGAACAAGGGACGTGGTCTGCGAACTGGACAAGGGGCGGGAAGTGAGCACATCTTCATCGGCAAAACGCGGCCAGTTCTGGCGGACTGACTGGTTTGTTGGCGTACTGGTCATCGTGGCCGTCGTCATCCTGCATCAGGCGACGGACTTCATCGGCACGCTGGAACGCCGCTTCTACGACTTTGCGAGCACGAGCAGCGCGCGGCAGCCGTCAGACCGGATTGCGGTCATTGCCATCGATGACCAGAGCATCGCCAACATCGGACGCTGGCCGTGGCCACGTGACATCCATGCCCAGCTGATTGACCAGCTGGCGGCCGCGAAGGCCAAAACCATCGTCCACACGGCTTTTTTCTTCGAGCCCCAGACCGACAGGGGCCTGGTGTTCATCCGCAAGATGAAGGAAGCACTGGGGCCTGCAGCCGATCCCGCCAACGCCCAGGGCGGGCTGGGTGAGCAGCTGGCAAAGGTGATCGTGGAGGCGGAGCAGGCGCTGGATACGGACGCAAAACTCGCGGCCAGCATGCGCAAGGCCGGCAATGTGCTGGTCCCTTCGGTTTTCCTGCTGGGCGAGCCCCAGGGTAAACCGGACAAGCCCCTGCCGCCTTATGCGCTCAAAAGCGCCGTCGATGAAGGAGCGGGTTTTTCGGTCCCCGCCGTCAAGGGGCAGCAGCCCATTGAGTCGATTGGATCGGCTGCGGCCGGCATTGCCCACCTCAACCAGCTCAATGATGTGGATGGGGCGGTGCGTGAGGAGCCGATGCTGGTCAACTACTTCGGCAAGGCAGTCCCTTCGATGGCGTTGCTTGCCGCAGCGCACAGCCTGAATCTGGGCCCGTCGGATATCAAGCTGAATGCCGGTGAATCGGTTCAGATCGGAAAGCTGAGGGTCAAGACCGACGAGTTTGCGCGCATGTTGCCCCAGTTCTACAAGGGCAAAGAAGGAAAGCCGGCGTTTGCCGTGGACTCTTTCTATGACGTCATCAGCGGCAAGATACCGGCGGCCAAATACGCCGACAAGATCGTGCTCATTGGTGCCACCGCAGCCGGCGTGGGCGTCCAGTTTCCGACTCCGGGCTATGCCGGCCTGTCGCCGGCCGAGATGATCGCCCATATCACGTCCAGCATCCTCGGCGAGCATTTCATTGTCCAGCCCGGCTGGGGCTCCTGGGCAGCCCTTGGCGTGTTTCTTCTGATCTCCGCCTACCTTGTGGCCGCACTTCCGCGCCTTTCAGCAGGCAAGGCAGCCGTGGTGACGCTGGTGCTGTTCATCGGCCTCTTGGTGGCCGAGTTCGGGTTGCTGGCGGGGGCATCCATGTGGCTCAAGTTTGTTTTTCCGGCGACCCTTCTGGTGCTCGGACATCTTGCGCTGACGACCAAGCGCTTCCTGATGACCGAAGCCGGAAAGCTCAAGTCGGATGAGGAGTCAGCGGAAACCAACCGGATGATGGGCCTGGCGCTGCAGGGGCAGGGGCAGCTGGACATGGCCTTTGACCGGTTTCGCCGGGTTCCGATGAGCGACGCGGTCATGGACAACCTCTACAACCTTGCGCTCGATTTCGAGCGCAAGCGGCAGTTCAACAAGGCGCAGGCGGTTTATGAGCACATGGCCGCGTGGAACAAGACGTACAAAGACCTGCAGTCCAAGCTCAACAGGGCCAAGAACCTGTCCGAAACCGTGATTCTCGGTGGCGGCGGCGCCCATCCTGGCGGCACCATGCTGCTGGATGGCGGTGCCGTTGAAAAGCCCATGCTCGGTCGCTATCAGGTCGAAAAGGAGCTCGGCAAGGGCGCCATGGGGGTGGTCTATCTGGGCAAGGATCCCAAGATCGGGCGGGTGGTGGCCATCAAGACCATGGCGCTGAGCCAGGAGTTCGAAGGCGAGGAGCTGACGGATGCGCGCGAGCGGTTTTTCCGTGAGGCCGAGACCGCTGGCAGGCTGCAGCACCAGAACATCGTGACGATTTTCGACGCGGGCGAGGAACATGACCTGGCCTACATCGCCATGGAATTCCTCAAGGGCAAGGATCTGGTGGATTTCTGCAAGGACGGGCAGCTTCTGCCGATTCCCAAGGTGCTGTCCATCGTGGCCCGGGTCGCCGAAGCGCTGGCCTATGCGCACAAGCAGAATGTCGTCCACCGTGACATCAAGCCGGCCAACATCATGTATGAGCTGGAGAGCGACACCGTCAAGGTGACCGACTTCGGCATTGCGCGCATCACCGATTCCAGCAAGACCAAGACCGGGCTCGTGCTGGGCACGCCGAGCTTCATGTCGCCCGAGCAGATCGCCGGGAAAAAGGTCGACGGCCGCTCGGATCTTTACTCTCTTGGCGTGATGCTTTTCCAGATGCTGTCAGGTGTGCTCCCGTTCCGCGGTGAGTCCATGGCCGAGCTCATGTACAAGATCGCCAACGAGGATGCACCGGACATCCGCATCATCCGCAAGGAGATCCCGGAACGTCTCGCACAGGTTGTGGCGCTGTCGCTGAGCAAAAAGCCCGAAGCGCGCTACCAGGACGGCGACCGATTTGCGGCGGATCTGCGCGCCTTGCTCGATGCAGTGCCTGCGACTGCACCGGCTCAGGCGCCACAGCCCACTGGCGCGACTGCAACAGGTCCGTCGGATGTGCCGGAGAAGACGATGGCCATGTCTGCCGCGCCGGCTGGCAGTTTTGAGGCCACCGTTGCGGCGGTGGCTGTTCCTGCCAGCGATCAGCCCGGCTATGATGCCACCCAGAAATTGGATGCAGGTGCCATCGACCCCTTTGCCAAGACGGCTGTGATCAGCAGGGACGGCGCAACTTCGCATCCGGGTGGTGACACCGACGCGAAGGCATAAGCCCAGGCATTTATGAATTACGAGTTCTGTACACGCACCGATCCGGGGCTTGCCCGTGAAAACAACGAGGACTCTGTGGCCGTCGATGAAACCACGCGACTGGCCATTCTGGCGGATGGCATGGGAGGCTACAACGCCGGCGAGATTGCCAGCGGCATGGCGACAGCATTCATCAAGTCCGAGCTTGGGCGCTGGCTGTCCCAGGCAGGCCGGCATGCCAATGCCAAGGAAGTGCGCCGGGCAATGGAAATCTGTGTGGACAACGCGAACCGGTCCATCTTCAACGCGGCCAATTCAAATCCGCAATACAGCGGCATGGGCACCACGCTGGTGATGGGCGTGTTCCAGGACGCGCGCCTGATGTTGGGCCACATCGGCGACTCGCGGTGCTATCGCTTGCGGGAAGGTGAGCTGGTGCAGATCACGAAAGACCATTCGCTGCTGCAGGAGCAAATGGACGCAGGGTTGATCACGGCCGAGCAGGCTGCGACGTCCACGAACAAGAACCTGGTTACCCGCGCGCTGGGCGTGGAAGATGCCGTGCTTCTGGAAGTGAATGAGCACCGGGTGGAACCTGGGGACCTGTTTTTGATGTGCTCCGACGGCCTCTCGGACATGGTGGAAGACGGCAGCATTGCCGAAGTCCTGCGCCACGACGTGCCGCTTGAGCAAAAAGCCGGGCAACTCGTGGATGTGGCCAATGCGAATGGCGGCCGTGACAATATTTCGGTTTTGCTCGCGCAGGCGCAGAGTGGGTCAAAAAAGCGCGGCTTGATTTCCAGATTGCTGGGAAAATAGTCTTTGGTATTAATTTCCCGGAAACGTGACTAAAAACAGGAGTCGACCATGCCGAAAATGATCGTTTCGATCGACGGTGTTGTCATCAAGGAAGTGCAGTTGACCAAGGACCGTACCACTCTGGGACGGCGACCGTACAACGACATCGTGATCGACAACCTGGCGGTGAGCGGCGAACACGCCGTGCTGCAAATGACGGGCAATGAGGTTTACCTCGAAGACCTCAACAGCACCAACGGCACCTACGTCAATGGCAAGGCCGTCAAGAAACAGTTGCTGCAGAACAACGACACGGTGGAGATCGGCAAGTACAAGATCAAGTACATCAACGAAGCGGCCAGTGCCGGTTTTGAAAAGACCATGGTGATCAAGACCGGTGGTGCAGGCCTGGCCGTTCCCGCCCCGCCGCCAGCGGCGGCAGCCCAACCGTCCGCTGCGCCCGCCCTGGCTGACGGAGCCGGACCCAACGGGAGCATCAAGGTGTTGTCCGGCGCTGCCGCCGGGCGCGAAGTTCCCCTGGTGAAGGTCGTCACGACCATCGGCAAGCCTGGCGTGGCGGTGGCGGCCATCACCAAGCGTCAGCAGGGCTTTGTGGTCGCCCACGTGGAAGGCGCGAACAAGCCTACGTTGAATGGCGCACCTATCGGCGGCGAACCGGTTGTCCTCAAGAATGGCGACCTGCTGGAGCTTGCCGGCACGCAAATGCAGTTCGTGCAGGCTTGAAAGCGCCAACACAGCGCCTGCGCAGCAGCGCACAACAGCGACCTGGGTGACGCATGGGATTACTTGCCAAGCATTGGTCGCGAATCGCGGTAACGTTGATACCGCTGGTCTTCGCGTTGATGCATGCCAGCGGCGTGCTGCGAATTGGCGTGCTTCAGCGGCTGGATGACATCATCTACGACGCGCGACTGAGGGCTACCATGCCCAGGACGGTGGACGACCGCATCGTCATTGTTGACATCGACGAGAAGAGCCTTGCAGAGATTGGGCGTTGGCCCTGGGGAAGAAACAGGCTCGCTGAGCTTGTGAATGACCTGTTCGATCGGCAAAACATTGCCCTGCTGGGATTCGACGTCGTTTTTGCCGAAGCTGACGAAAGCTCGGGCCTCAAACGCCTGCGCCAGCTGGCGCAGAGCGAGCTCAAGGATCAGGCGGGCTTTGCGGACCGGTTGAACCAGTTGCAGGCGGTGCTTGATTACGACGCGTCGTTTGCCAAGGCCTTGGAGAAGCGGCCGGTGGTGATGGGCTATTACTTCACGAGCGACCGGGACGGCCGGACATCTGGCGCATTGCCCGCTGCGGTCATGCAGAAGGACGCATTGCAGGGGCGTCCCATCAAGTTTACAAGCTGGAACGGGTACGGCTCGAACATCGAACAGCTTGCCAAGGCGGCGCCCATGGCCGGGTTTTTCAATTCCATCACCGAGGGCGACGGCGTCGTGCGTTCCATTCCGCTGATCGCGGAGTACAAGGGCCAATACTACGAATCGCTCTCCATGGCCATGTTCCGCATGCTGGTGGGGCTGCCGACGGTCGAGCCGGGATTTCCGCAAGAACGCTTCATTTCCCGCAGCTACCAGGGGCTCGAAAGTGTGCTGCTCAAGCAGGGTCAGCGCACGCTGGCGGTCCCGGTAGATGATCGCGTGGCGACGCTGGTTCCTTTCAGGGGGCCGGGCGGCGTCAACGGCGGGTCCTTCCGCTACATCTCTGCCGCTGATCTGCTTTCAAAGCGCATCCCGGCCGGGGCCCTCAAGGACAAGATCGTCCTGCTGGGTACCACAGCACCCGGGTTGCTGGACTTGCGCGTGACGCCGGTCGGTGAAACGTATCCCGGCGTTGAAACGCATGCCAACGTGATTTCCGGCCTGCTGGACGGGAAGATCTTCGTCAAGCCAGACTATGCCGTGGGGTATGAAGTCGTGATTCTGGTGCTGGCTGGACTGGTCTTGGCGTTCACCCTTCCGCTTCTGACCGCGACCCGCGCCGTTGCCTTGAGTGTGGTGGTGATCGGCCTGCTGGTGTCGCTGAATTTCTGGCTCTATCTCGGCTACGGTCTGGTGTTGCCTCTTGCGTCTGCGCTGGTCATGGCGCTAACGGCGTTTGCCCTGAACATGAGCTACGGCTACTTTGTTGAAAGCCGCTCCAAGCGTGAGCTGGCAAACCTGTTCGGAACCTATGTGCCACCCGAGCTCGTGGATGAAATGGTGAAGGACCCCGACAGTTACAGCATGAAGGCCACGAGCAAGGAGCTGACCGTCATGTTCTGTGACATGCGGGGCTTCACCAAAATGTCGGAAAAGATGGAGCCGACGCAACTGCAGGAGCTGCTCAACGGGGTTTTCAGCCGGCTGACGGACCTGATTCGTACCAATCGCGGGACCATCGACAAATACATGGGCGACTGTGTCATGGCCTTTTGGGGGGCCCCTGTGGAAACGCCGCAGCATGCCCATTTGGCAGTCAAGACGGCCATGGAGATGGCCAATGCGGTACGCAAGATCAATGAGGAGCACCGCGCGAAGGGGATTCCGGAGATTGGTATCGGGATCGGCTTGAACACCGGCACCATGTGCGTGGGAGACATGGGCTCGGATATCCGGCGCAGCTACACCGTGATCGGGGATGCGGTAAACCTTGGCTCCCGGCTGGAAGGGTTGTCCAAGACCTATGGCGTGGACATTGTGGTGAGCGAATCGACCCGCAAACTGGCACCGGACTTTGCATGGCAGGAGCTGGACAAGGTCCGCGTCAAGGGCAAGGAGCAGGCAGTGGCCATTTTCTGGCCACTGGCGCCCGCCGACCGGCTCGAAAAGACCCATGCCGACGAACTGAAGACCTGGGCCACCGTCCTGAAGGCCTACCGGGCCCAGGACTGGGACCAGGCCGATGTGCAACTGCTCAACCTGCAGCGCATGAACGCCAAAAAATACCTTTACGAACTGTATGCGCAGCGTGTAGCCTCAATGCGGTTGCTGCCTTTTGACCCTGAGTGGGATGGCGCAACCAACTTCGAGACCAAGTAAGGACATGCGATGAAGGTACGGGTGTTGGGCTGCTCCGGTGCCATTGCCAGGGACTGCCGGACCACGTCCTTCCTGATTGATGGCGATGTACTGGTTGATGCCGGAACCGGTGTCGGCGACCTTGCGCTTGAAGAGATGAAGGGCATCGACCATGTCCTGCTGACCCATTCGCATCTTGACCACGTGGCGGCACTGCCGCTCATGATTGACGCCATTGCCTCCCAGCGGTCTTCACCAGTGAAGGTTCATGCGCTGCCGGGAACCATTGCTGCGCTGAAGGCGCACATCTTCAACAATGTCATCTGGCCTGACTTCAGCCGCATTCCCACGCCGGAAGCGCCGTTCATCACGTTCCACGAGATCCAGGTCGGGCAAACACTAGACATCACCGGAAAGCGCATTGAGGTGCTTCCGGCCGTGCATACCGTACCTGCTGTCGGCTACGCGGTCACGGCCGGGCGGGGGTGTTGGGTGTTTACCGGCGATACGGAGCGAAACCCGGCGTTCTGGCGTCGTCTCAACAAGATGAACGTGGCCGCCCTGGTGATTGAAACTGCTTTCAGCAACCGCGAGAAGGATCTGGCGCGCCGCAGTCTCCACCTGTCGCCCCATGCACTGGCCGAGGAACTGGACTGCATCGACAAGGGCAAGAGTTTTCCGATCTTCATCACGCACACCAAGCCCGCCGAGACGGAGCTCATCATGGCGGAGATCCAGCGCTTCGACCAGACCCAGCCGTTTGGCCCGAACGTGACGCACGACATCCGCTGGCTTCGCGCCGGGCAGGAGTTTGAGCTATGAGCGCAGTATTGAAGCCGCCAGGCGGCGAGAAGGATTCCGAGCAGGCGTTCTTTGACTCCCAGATGCTGCCGCCTGACAAGCGCGGTGTGTCATTCGAGGCCCTGTTCTTCCGTCAGCTCCAGCAGGTGACGACGCGCATCCATGAAACCGAAAATGTCGACCAGATCATGCTGGAGGTCAGCCAGGACATCTGCAAGCTTCTGAATGCAGACCGGCTGACCCTTTATGCAGTCAATGAGGACCGCACAGCCATTGTTTCGAAAATCAAGACCGGCCTCAACACCAGCCGCGATCTCAAACTCCCCATCAGTGCGCAAAGCATTGCGGGGTACGTCGCGTTCTCGCGTGAGCCGGTCAACATTGCGGATGTCTACGATGACGAGGCCCTCAAGCGCATTCATCCCACCCTGAGCTTCCTCAAGGAGGTCGACAAGCGCTCCGGTTACCGCACGAAGCAGATGCTGGTGGTGCCGATTCTTGACGGCGATGCATTGCACGGGGTGCTGCAAGTCATCAACAACAAAAGTGACCAGCCCTTTGGCGAGCTGGAGGTGGAAGGCGCCGCGCAACTGTGCAAGACGCTGGCGACCGCGATTCGCCAGCGGATGCAGAAGGCCGAGGAAGGTACGCGCCGCAAGGCAACCAAGTATGACGGGCTCGTCGCCGATGGCGTGCTCACGGCCGATGAACTGCAGCAATGTATCCAGAGTGCGCGTGAGGAAGCCAAGCCGGTTGAACACATGCTGATGGCACGGTTCCAGATCCGGCCGGCGCAGATCGGCCCGTCGCTGTCGAAGTTCTTTGGCATGCCTTACGAGCCGTTCAACAGCGGCCGTATCCGGTCTGAAATGCTGCATGGGCCGCTCAAGCGTGAGTTTCTGGTGGAGCAGGGTTGGATTCCGCTGGAAGAATCGCCCGAAGGTCTCGTCGTGATGTGCATGGACCCTGAAGCGGTGCGTGGCTCCCGCATCGTGCCCCAGGTGTTTCCGAGGTTCACCAAATTCGCCTACCGGGTCACCACACAGACAGAGTTCGAAGAAACACTAAGCCAGCTTTATGGTGCCGGAGCCGAAGGCGGCACGATTGACGAGCTGCTGGCGGACCTGAGCGCCCCGATTGACGACGAAGGCGGCGATGAGTCCATGCTCGAATCCGCTGCAGCGGACAACGAACTGGTGAAGTTCGTCAACAAGGTGATCGTGGATGCCTACAACCTGAAGGCGTCGGACATTCACATTGAGCCATTGCCGGGGAAAGCCAAGACCGGCATACGGCTTCGCATCGACGGCAGCCTGCAGCCCTACATCGAGGTTCCCTCCCACTTCAGGCAGGCGCTGGTCACCCGCTTGAAGATCATGTGTGACCTGGACATTTCGGAGAAGCGCAAGCCACAGGATGGCAAGATCAAGTTCAAGAAGTTCGGACCCCTGGACATTGAACTGCGCGTGGCGACCATCCCGTCCGCTGGCGGAGTCGAAGACATTGTCATGCGTATTCTGGCCGCAGGAGAACCGATCCCGCTGGAGAAGCTCGGCTTGACACCGCACAATCGGGATCGCGTCGAAAAGACAGTCAGCAAGCCCTATGGCCTGTTTTATGTGTGTGGCCCGACCGGCTCGGGCAAGACCACCACATTGCACTCGATCCTCAAGTTCCTGAACACGCCAGACACCAAGATATGGACCGCGGAAGACCCGGTGGAAATCACCCAGAAGGGCTTGCGGCAGGTCCAGGTCAACAAGAAGGCGGGGATCGATTTCGCGCTGGTGATGCGGGCATTCCTGCGCGCGGACCCTGACATCATCATGGTGGGCGAATCGCGCGACAAGGAGACCGTGGCCATGGGCGTGGAGGCCTCACTCACTGGCCACCTGGTGTTTTCCACCCTGCATACGAATTCTGCGCCAGAGTCCATCACGCGTCTGCTGGACATGGGCATGGACCCATTCAACTTCGCCGACGCGCTGCTCGGCATCCTGGCTCAGCGCCTGGCCAAGCGCTTGTGCGATTGCCGGCAGGCCTATTCGCCGGACGGAGACGAGATCAAGACGTTCGTGGCCGAATACGCCGAGGATCTGCGGCACACACAGGCCTGGAAGGCGGACTATGCGGGCGAGGCCAAGAAGCTCTATGAAAGCTGGGTCAAGCTCTATGGCGACGGCGGAAAACTCAACTTTTACCGCCCTGTGGGATGCGACAAATGCGGCAAGACGGGCTACAAGGGCCGGATCGGCTTGCACGAGCTTCTGATTGCCGATGAGGACATCAAGAAGCTGATCCAGGAGCGGGCGCGGGTGGCAGACCTGTTTGTTTGTGCAGTGGCCAGCGGCATGCGGACCCTGAAGATGGACGGCATGGAGAAGATCATGATGGGACTGACAGATTTGAAGCAGGTTCG
>CAZUKI010000079.1:5642-11409 GCA_964620785.1 uncultured Aestuariivirga sp. | reverse complement strand
GTTTCCTCGTGCAGGTTGATATCGGCTATCCCCCACAGGATGCCGAGCGCCGCATGCTGTTCTCGACGACCGGCAATGACGAGACGCCGCCGAAGCGCGCCATGACCGACAGGGACCTCGTTGCCGCCCAGCAGTTGACCCGGACCATTCCGGTCGGCGAGCAGGTGGTGGACGCGATCCTGCGCGTGGTGCGCGCCGCCCGCCCCGGCCCTGATGCCGATGCCACCATCAATGGCTCCGTTGCCTGGGGCCCGTCGCCACGCGCCAGCCAGGCGCTGATGCTGGGGGCGCGCGCCAAGTCGCTGCTTGATGGCAGGCTGGCGCCGTCGATCGATGACGTGGCCGACCTGCTGGAGCCCGTGTTCAAGCACCGCATGGCGCTCAACTTCCAGGCCCGCGCCGACGGCCGCACCATCGCTGAAACCATAACGCATCTGAAGTCATATCTCGGCTGATGGCGCGGTCCCCGGCCAGCGCCCTGCATCTGAGTGACAGAGGCGAGGCGGCTGCCTCCGCCCTGCCGCCGCTGCTCGTGCAGGCCGACAAGATTGCCGCCTCGGTGATCCTCGGTGTCCACGGCCGCAAGGCCGCCGGGCCCGGCGAAAGTTTCTGGCAGTACCGGCCCTACAGCTTCGGCGATTCAACGCAGCGCATCGACTGGCACCGTTCGGCGCGCGCCGACGGCGTGTTCATCCGCGAGAATGAATGGGAAAACGCCAACACGCTTTGGGTGTGGGCCAACAGCGGCCCGAGGATGGACTACCGTTCCCATCTGGCGCCGGTCAGCAAGCTGGAACGGGCCCAGTTGCTCGTCATGGCCATGGCAAGCCTAGCGGTGCGCGGCCATGAACGCGCAGGCGCACTGGGTTCCTTGCGGCATGCAGCACACGGGCGTGCAGCCCTTACCCGCATCGCCGAACATCTGACGGAAATGGGCCATGAGTCACTTCCCCATGCCATGCCGCTGCAGCGCCGCGCCGCGGCGGTTCTGGCGTCTGACTTCCTTGAACCCCTTGCCGACCTCCGCAAGGCCCTGACGCCTCTCGCGGCCAGCGGCATCAAGGGCTATCTGGTGCAGATCGCTGATCCTGCCGAAGAGGCCTTGCCTTTCGACGGCCGCATCGAATTTCTCGGCTTCGATCTCCCGCAGACCTACCTCGCGCGCAAGACCGAGAACCTCCGTGCGGACTATGCCCGCGCCTACCAGGCCCACCGCGATGGCGTGCGTGAACTGGCGCGCGGCATCGGCTGGAGTTTCCTCGTGCATCGCACCGACCAGCCGCTGAGTGCTGCCCTTCTGCCGCTCCACCTGCAGGTCGCCGGTGCCAACGCCAGGGGAAGGGACAGGCTGGCATGATGTCCCTTCTGCAGGGCCTGCAGTTTGGAACACCGCTGGCCCTGGCCGGCCTGCTCGCGCTGCCGGTGATCTGGTGGCTGCTGCGCTTTACGCCTCCACGCCCCCGCCAGGTGAAGTTTCCTCCCCTGCGCATTCTCCTCGGCTTGCCCAGCCAGCAGGAAACGCCCGACAAGACACCGTGGTGGCTTCTCGCCCTGCGCCTGCTCCTCGCAGCGCTCCTGATCTTCGCGGTCGCTCAGCCCTTCCTACAGCCGCGCGGTTCCGGCGTTCTTCCGTCAGGCCCGCGCCTCATCGTCCTCGACAATGGCTGGGCCGCAGCCGGCCATTGGAACGAGCGTCGCAATTTTCTCATCGGTGTTCTTGAACAGGCCCGCGACCAGTCGAGCCCCGTGACGCTCGCCCTTACCGCACCCGATACGGTTCAAATTCCCGTGCAGCAGGGTTCGGCCCGCGATGCACTGGACATTGCCCGCCTCCTCAAGCCTTCGCCGCTCAAGACCGACAGGATGGCATTGCTCAAGAAACTTGAGGATGCCGGAGAACGCGGCTTTGCCTCGGTCGTCTGGTTGTCGGACGGACTTGACGCAGGCTCGGCGGCGACTTTCGCAGAGGGTCTCAGTGCCCTGGCGCCTGGTGCTGCGCTGAACCTGCACGAACCACAGGCGCCGGAACTGCCGCTGGCACTCGGGCCACTCACCGTGCAGGGCAATGACATCAGGCTTCCGGTGCTGAGGGCGGATGCTTCGACGGCGGCAGAGGCAACGCTCACCGTGCGCGCCACCAATGGGAGGGTGCTGCTGGAACAACCGGTGCAACTCTCTGCGGGCCAGGCAACACTAACGTCCTTCGTGCTGCCAACCGCGCTTCGCAACGAGATCCAATCCATTGGCATCATCGACCAGGACCATGCCGGGGCGCGCCAGTTGTTTGATGACCGCTGGCGCCGTCGCACCATCGCACTGATGGCCAATGAGGCCAGCGAGGAAGCCCAGCCCCTGCTCTCGCCGCTGCATTACCTGCGCCGCGGCCTCGAGCCCTTTGCCGAACTCTTCGAGCCGAGCAGCCAGGCCGAACTGTCGGGCCTCATGGATGCAGGCCTGAACATGCTGGTACTGTCAGACCTCGGCTCAATTCCGGCCGAGGAACAGCAAAAGCTGTCGCAATGGGTCAACAATGGCGGCGTGCTTCTGCGCTTTGCCGGGCCGCGCCTGGCAGCCGGCGGTGATGATCTCCTGCCCGTCAAGCTCCGCGAGGGCGACCGCTCGCTCGGAAGCTCACTGAGCTGGGATGTTCCGCAGGGCCTTGCTCCGTTTCCGGAGGCCAGCCCCTTCGCCGGCCTTGCCATCGACCCGGCGGTGAAGGTGTCACGCCAGGTCCTTGCCGAGCCTGACCCGGAGATTGCGGCGCGCACCTGGTCGGCCCTCGATGATGGCACGCCACTTGTGACCGCCGAACGGCGTGGCAAGGGCCTCATCGTCCTGTTCCATGTGACATCAAATGCCAACTGGTCAAACCTTCCACTCTCCGGTCTCTTTCTCGACATGCTCCAGCGTGTCGCCGGAATTGACCCGGCCAGCGTTGTGACCAGCACCACCACATCTGATACGGATTTTGTTCCGCGCCTTGTGCTGTCCGGGCAGGGCGAACTGGCATCGCCCGATGGTTCGGCCCAACCGATCACTGCGAAGGCCTTCGAGACAACGGTGCCGGGGCCAGGCCACCCGCCCGGCCTCTATGCCAAGCAGGGGCGCGAGTATGCCCTGAATGTCTCGCTGACTGAGGCAGACCTTCGCGCCATGCCGGCCGCCCTGGCAGGTGCCACCCTGCGCAGCTATGCAGCAGAACCGCGCAAGGACCTGGCGCCGCTGCTGTTCCTGATCGCCGCCATTCTCTTAATGATTGACACGCTGGCAACGCTTCTCATCGGCGGCGGTCTGACGCGCAACCAGGCAGGCAAGGCCGCAACCGCGGCAATGCTGGCGCTGGTTTTTCTGGCGCCGCTTCACGACCGGCCGGCCCTCGCCCAGCAGGCCGGGGCGCCGCAAGCCGCGGACCAGCCGGTCAGCGACAAGGATATTGCAGCGGCACTGGAAAGCAGGCTCGCCTATGTCGAGACGGGCGACAGCGAAATCGACCGCATCAGCAAGGAAGGCCTGTCCGGCCTGACGCTGTTCCTCACCGACCGCACCTCGGCCATGCTCGCCACGCCGCAGCAGGTCAACATCGAGAGCGACGACCTGACATTCTATCCCCTTCTCTATTGGCCGGTGCGCCCGGACTCGCAACCGCTGAGCGATGCTGCCCGCGCCAAGTTGCAGGCCTATCTCCGCAATGGCGGCATGGTTTTCTTCGACACCCGTGACGGCGGTCTTGATCTCGACGGCGGCGGCAATGAAGGATTGAAGAATCTTCTCCGCGGGCTTGATCTGCCACCGCTCGAACCCGTGCCCGACCAGCATGTGCTGACTCGCAGCTTCTATCTGCTCGACCATTTTCCCGGACGCTATGACGGCGCAAGGCCCTGGGTCGAGGCACCGACTTCAGGCGGCAACGCCGAGCCCGGCGCCTCTGATGGAGTTTCCTCGGTGATCATTGGCAGCAACGACTATGCTGCGGCCTGGGCCATCGATGACAACGGCAACCCGCTTTACGCCGTGGTTCCGGGCAGCGATCGGCAACGCGAGTTTGCCCTGCGCACCGGCATCAACGCTGTCATGTATGCCCTGACCGGCAACTACAAGGCCGACCAGGTTCATGTCCCTGCCTTTCTCGAAAGGCTTGGCCAATGAGTTTCCGTTTGCTTTTCGATCCCTTCGTCTCCTGGCCTTTGCTCTGGCTGTGCTGCGCCATCGCCGTGGCGCTTGCAGCCTATCTCGTTTATCTGCGCCGCCGTGGCTGGCCCTATCGGGTCCTGTCACTGGCTCTCGTCATCGCTGCACTGGCCAATCCGCTCCTGACCAGCGAGGAGCGCCAGCCGCTTTCCGACATTCTTGCCGTGGTCATTGACGACAGCCAGAGTCAGGCCATCGGCAACCGCCGCCAGCAGACAGAAACGGCACTCGGCGATCTTGAGCGGGCGGTGGCGACACTCGGCAATACGGAACTGCGCGTTGGCCGCACCGTGTCCGGCAGCACGCCAGACACCGATGGCACGCGTGTCTTCTCGGCACTCGAACGCACCCTCGAGAGCATTCCGCCTGACCGTTATGCCGGAGCCATCGTGATCACCGACGGCCAGATTCATGATGTGCCGCAAAAGCTCACGCCCATGCTGGCGGGCGCCCCCGTTCACGCGCTGATCACCGGCTCAAAGACGGAAGCAGATCGCCGCATCGTCATCACCAATGCGCCGCGCTTTGCCATCACCGGCAATGACCAGACCGTGTCCTTCCGTGTCGAGGACCAGCCAGCCGGCGCTGCAACGGCAGCGGTGACGGTTCGCCTGCCCAATGGCGAGGAACAGAATTTCGAAGTTCCCGTCAACACCGAACAGGCAATTCAGGTGCCGATCGGTCATGCCGGCCAGAACCTGCTGCAGATCGAGGTGGCACCGCGCGACAACGAGGTGTCCCTTGCCAACAACAAGGCGCTGCTGGTCATCAAGGGTATCCGCGATCGCTTGCGCGTGCTGCTGGTCTCCGGCGAGCCCCATCCCGGCGAGCGCACCTGGCGCAACCTGCTCAAGTCAGACGCAGCCGTGGACCTTGTTCACTTCACCATCCTGCGGCCGCCGGAAAAGCAGGACGGCACGCTCACCAAGGAACTGTCGCTCATCGCCTTCCCGACCCGCGAACTGTTCCTCGACAAGATCAAGAGTTTCGACCTCGTGATCTTCGACCGCTATCGCATGCAGTCGATCCTGCCCGATTCCTACCTCGCCAATGTCGCGCAATATGTCCGTGACGGTGGCGCGGTGCTCATTGCCTCGGGCCCCGATCTCGCGTCGATGGACGGCCTCTACTCCACCGCCCTTTCAGAGATCATGCCGGCCGCCCCCAATGGCGGCATCACCGAGGAGCCATTCCGTCCCGCCCTCACCGATGTCGGCATGCGCCACCCCGTCAGCCGCAACCTGCCCGGATCAAACGGCGAAAAGGAACCGAAATGGGGCCGCTGGTTCCGCATGGTCAATGTCGCCACGACACCTGAGTCCGAAGTTCTGATGCAGGGACCCGGCGACCTGCCACTGCTGGTGCTCAACCGGGTTGGCCAGGGCCGCGTCGCCCAGTTCCTTTCCGATCATGGCTGGCTGTGGGCCCGCGGCTATGACGGCGGTGGGCCGCAGATCGAATTGCTTCGGCGCATTGCCCATTGGTCCATGAAGGAACCCGATCTCGAGGAAGAAGCCCTGTCGCTTCGTCAGGACGGGCAGGACGTGATCGTCGAACGCCGCACACTGTCGGACAAGGC
>CAZUKI010000079.1:1647-5542 GCA_964620785.1 uncultured Aestuariivirga sp. | reverse complement strand
TCGGGATGCACGGCAAGCGGGCCGAGGAGAAGCGCAGGCGTGCCCTTGGCGCCAATGGCCAGCGGCCAGTAGCTGATGGCGCCGACGACACCAAGCCCGGGATCGCGGATCACCTGCGAAAGCCCCGCCGCAGGCTGGGCGCCCTCACGCAGGCGGTAAGATGTCTTGGTGCGCCGCGTCGGTCCAAAACCGAGGTCAAGCAAATGTTCAATGGCTGGGGTGTCGGCGGCCGTGGCCGGGCTGATCTCAAAGGACGATGTCATGGGGTGCCTTCATTGGCGAAAATGCGTTCGCCCTGAAGGCCAGAGGCCGAAATCAGGGCGTGTTCGATGGCGGACGGGGCCCAAGGGCCGCAGCGTCCGTTCGTCGTCGTGCAATGGCGCAAATCAACTGCATCGCCGCGGCGCTTAGCCAAGTGCCGGGAGGGCTGTCAAGCAATCACCATTCCGCCGCCGGGGTGGCCCCGGTGACGAACTCTTCGATCCGCCGGCGCGACCCGCCCGTGGTGGTGGCCGGCAGGTCGCCAAAGGCAAAGAACTGCGCGGCGGCGATTTCAATGCCCGGCGTGAAGGGCCGCTGTTCAAATTCCCGAAGCACATAGACGGCCAGGTGGTCGCCCGGAAAGTCTCGGTGGTTGGAAAACACACCGTGGATCACGAGGGGGCCAGTGGCATGGATTTCGGCTTCTTCCATGACTTCGCGGCGTGCTGCCTCCAGGCAGGACTCGCCGCGCTCGACCCCGCCCCCCGGAAGGATCCAGCCCGGCTGGTAAGTGTGCCTGACCAGGAGGAAGCGCTGCTGGTCGTCCACGACGATCACCCGCGCACCCAGCGTCATGCCGCGCGACCAACGGAAATAGGGCCGCGCCAGCCTCAAGCGCAGCCGGGTTGCCATTTTTTTATGCATGATTGCTTCACTGGCATCGCTTGTGTCATTCATGCTTCGGCCCTAATGGATTGCCTCCATGACCACAATCCCCCTGTCACAGTCAGGGCATTGGCCAACCTCCTGAGCAATGCTGCAAGTCTTCCGGATATTTTTTGGCGCAGAAGGAACCAAGCCCTGGCTTGTCCTCGCATGCCTGTTGATCGGCGGCACCCTCGAAGCAGTGGGTGCCGGTACTTTGCTTCCGCTGGCCGGTGTGCTGCTGCGTGACAATCACGAAGGCAACAGCCAGCTTGAGGCTGTCATCAACTCCGTCTTTTCTGCGCTCAACGTCAGTCCCAGCCTCGGAAACATTCTGCTCCTCATCCTGTTACTGATGTTCCTGCGCTCACTGTTCCTGTTTGGCGCCATGACCTACGCCGGAATTGCTTCCTCGCGGCTCACAATCCAGATACGCAGGCGCTTGCTCCAGGCAATCTTTGGCGCGCGCTGGTCATTCTACTCGGCGCAAAGCGGCGGCAGGGTTGCAAATGCCGTAGGCAACGACGCCACCCGCGCCGGCGATGCCTATCTGCAGTCCGCCGCGGCAACGGCGACCTTTGCGCAGGTGATCGGATACACCACCGTCTCGATGTTCGTGAACTGGCGGATCGCTGTCATGGCGGTCATCGCCAGCATACTGCTGGCGGGCGTCACTTACAGGCTTGTCACAACAGTGAAACGTGCCGGCTTCAAGCAGGCTGATCGAACCTCCGCCATCGCCGCCGAAACCGTCGACATGCTGCAAAATGTCAAACCGCTGAAATCGATGGAGCGTTATTCCGCACTCCTCACCAATCTCGGCGTCCTGCTGAGAAAGCTGAAGCGTGCCCTGTTCACGCGGTATGTGGCGCGGTATGCGCTCTATTACGGCACTGAAGTGCTGGTCATCATGGCGGTTTGCCTGGGTGCCTGGCTGGCCGTCGAATTTGGCGGATTTGCCGCCTCGCAGATCGCCGTTCTCGGCCTGCTTTTCTATCAACTCGTTTCCTACGTCACGAAGTACCTCAAACAATTGCAGACGGCCGTCGAGTTTGAAGGCTCCTATACGCGCCTCATGGAATTCATCAGCGAAGCCGAGAGCAACAGGGAGACGATCGTTGGCAGCAAGGAACCCGTCTCCGCCTCGACCTGCCGTTTCCAGGATGTTTCATTCTCGCATGGCAATCACAAGGTGCTCGACAAGATCTCGCTGGAGATTCCAGCGCGAAAGATCACCGTGATCCAAGGTCCGTCGGGAGCAGGAAAGACCACGCTCGTCGATCTTCTGATTGGCTTTCACCGGCCCCAGTCTGGCTCAATCTGGGTCGGCAAGGACTCACTGGACCAAATCAATCTTAAATTGTGGCGCAGCAGAATTGGCTACGTTCCCCAGGAGCTCTCCTTGTTCCACGATACTGTGAAGGCGAACATCACGTTGCTCGAACAGGATATCAGCGACGACATGGTGGCAGAGGCCACGCGGCTGGCAGAGGTTGATACTTTCCTCGGGAATCTGCCGCAGGGCCTGGAAACCGACGTGGGCGAACTGGGCAGCAAGCTGTCTGGTGGCCAGCGCCAGCGCATTTCATTGGCCCGCGCCCTTGTCCGCCGCCCCGACCTCTTGATCCTTGATGAAGTCACCAGCGCCCTCGATCCTGAAACCGAGGCCGGAATAGTTGCCAACATCGCCGCCCTGCGCGGCCGCTTCACGATCGTCGCCATCACGCACCGGCCTGCATGGACCAAAATTGCCGACCGGCTCTACACCCTGCAGGGTGGCAGGATCACCAATCCCGTGAAACGGGGAAAGACACGTTAATGACTGAAGTGACATTGAAAGAAGTCACGGACAAGAAGGGCCTGCGCGATTTTCTCAAGGTTCCCTTCCACACCTTTGCCGGCGACCGCAATTGGGTGGCGCCTCTCTACCTCGAGCGGCTGGAGTATTTCGATCCCAAGAAGAATCCCTATTTCGAACATGCCGAAATCAAGCTCTTCGTCGCCTACAGGGACGGAAAACCAGTTGGCCGCATCTCCGCCCAGGATGATCACCTGAGGCTTGAGACCCAGAAGGACAACATGGGTGTTTTCGGCTTCTTCGATGCCGAGAATGACCCTGCAGTCGCGGAAAAGCTGTTGCAGGCGGCGCAATCATGGCTCGCATCGCGCGGACGCAGCGGCATGCTGGGTCCATTCAATCTTTCGATCAACGATGAAATGGGCCTGTTGATCGATGGCTTTGACACGCCGCCCGTGGTCTTCATGCCACACGGGCTGCCACACTATCAGGGGCTTCTCGAGCAGCAGGGTTTGGTAAAGGCAAAGGATGTCATTGCATACGATTGCCTAAACGTTTCGCTTCCCCCGCTCATGGAGCGCGTGCGCCGGCGCGCTCTGGCCAGCGGAGACTTCAGTGTGCGGCCACTGAATATGAAGGACGTCGGCGGCGAGATCAAAAGCCTGATGTCGATGTTCAACGATGCCTGGTCGGGCAATTGGGGCTTCGTGCCGTTCACCGAGGCGGAACTTCGCAAACTCGCCAAGGACCTCAAGATGGTGGTCAACGCCAACTATGGCGCGGTTGCATCCTACAAGGGCGAAGAAGCAGCCTTCGTGATTACCCTGCCCAACATCAATGAGTGGATCGCCGGAATGAATGGCAGGCTCCTGCCCTTCAACTGGCTGACGCTTGCCGGTCATGTGTTGCGCAAGAAACCAAAAACCTATCGCATGCCGCTCATGGGCGTGAAGCAGAAGCATCACAACACGGCCGTCGGCTCTGCTCTTGCGACGCTGGTGATCGAAGCCGCGCGCAGCTACCACAGCGCCCGCGGCGCAACGCACATCGAACTGTCCTGGATTCTCGAGGACAATTATCCGGTGCGCAAGATCATCGAGTCGTTCGGTGCCGTCCCCTACAAGACCTACCGCATCTATCAGAAGGATTTCTGATGGCGGGCCGCTCCTGGCATGCAGTGATCCTCGCCGC
>CAZUKI010000079.1:0-1547 GCA_964620785.1 uncultured Aestuariivirga sp. | reverse complement strand
GCGAACAATCACTTTCCTGTGCTCATCACCACAGGCGATCATCCGTTGCTGACCCCCGAAATGGTCAACCACTTCCTGCATGAGGCAGATCAGTCCGGGGCCGATGTGCTGGCCGGCCTTGCAACGGAAGAAACAATTCGCGCCGCATATCCGGATGCAAAGAGGACCTACTTCAACCTTGGTGGAACCCGCGTCTCGGGCTGCAATCTCTTTGCGGTCATGTCGGAAAACGGCTTGCGCCTGGTCGAGGCCTGGCAGGACATTGAGAAGAACCGCAAGAAGCCGCTGAAACTCGTGGCCGCCTTTGGTGTCTGGCCGCTGCTCGAATTTGTCACCGGCCGCCTGACACCGGAACGGGCCTTTGCCAGGATCTCGCAGCGCCTTGGTATCGTCGCAAGGCCAGTCTTCATGCCTTACGCCCAGGCCGCCATCGACGTGGACAAGCCGGCCGACCTGGAACTCGCCGAACGTATTCTCCGCGAGCGGGCCTAGCCCCAGCTTGCAACCAGCTGCCGCGCCCGCTGCAGATCGACTGGGAAATCAACCTCGCTCCATTGCAGGCCGGTGATTGGAATCACATGCACATCGACCCTCTTGGCAAGCGCGCCGACAACGGACGGGAACCAGCGCCGCAACGCCTCGGGATCGCGGATCGCTTCCTCGAGTTGGCGCACATAGGCGGCACCACCTGACTTGCGGAACATGTAGAAGCCCACGGCCTCCGCGTCGACCGTACCCAGCGGCAGGGTCTTGCCGATCTCGGTCAACCGCTCGCCATCCAGCATCACTTTCATGTCGTCGGCGTCAAACTCGTCCTTGCGGTTGATGGCAACCGAAACTGCCCGTTCGGGCGCGGAAAGAAGGCGCTCGACAAGATCGGAACGGAACACGTTGTCACCGTTCACCTGGATGAAGTCGCCCGTCATTTCACTGCGTGCCAGCCAGCAGCTCGCAAGGTTGTCGGCAACGCCATAGAAGGGGTTGAACACCGTCCTGACCTTGACGCCGAGGCGGTCGGCCACCTTGACTAACGCTTCTTCCAGAAGCCCGGTGGCATAGCCCGTGACCACGGCAAAATCCTTGAGGCCGCATTGCGCAAAGGCCTCGATCTGTCGTTCGATGAGCAGCTTGCCGCCGATGTCGAGCATGGCCTTAGGCACTTCGGCCGTCAGCGGAAGCAGGCGTTTGCCCTGGCCCGCCGCGAGGATGATGACACGCACGATACTTGAATCCGGAACCTTGCAATGACTAGAATGAGCCGCTCCATCGCACCCGATTCACGGGAAGTCAACGGAAAGCCAACCTTTGCAAGTCAGCCTCGCCCACCTGTCGGACGTCCATCTCGGGCCGATTCCGCCAGCCTGGGCCTTCCGCCATTTCAAGCTGAAACGCCTCATTGGCGGGGTGAACTGGGCCCGCAAGCGCCGCCACCTGCATGACCCAGCCATTGCCGCTGCCGCCGTGAGGAGCATCAGGAACGCCGGTCCCGGTCACATCGCCTTTACCGGCGACCTTCTCAACATCGCCGCGTGGGAGGAATTTCCGCG
>CAZUKI010000078.1:10463-11526 GCA_964620785.1 uncultured Aestuariivirga sp. | reverse complement strand
TGGTTGGCGGCAACGATGCGCGTGGCGCTCCGCACCTTGCCCTTGATGTCGAGCAGGGCGGTCAAGGCTTCGGCCTCGCCCACGAGATCCGTCTTGTTGAGCACCACCATGTCGGCGGCATTGAGCTGGTCCTCGAACAATTCCTCGATGGGGTTCTCGTGATCGAGGCCAGGGTCCGCGGCACGCTGTGCGGCCAGCGCCTCCTCGTCATCGGCAAAGCGGCCTTCCGACATGGCCTTGGCGTCAACGACGGTCAACACGCCGTCAACCGTCACATTGGCCTTGATCTCGGGCCAGTTGAAAGCGCGGACCAGCGGCTGCGGCAGGGCAAGGCCAGAGGTCTCGATGATGATGTGGTCAGGCCGGTCCTTGCGGGCCAGGAGTTTTTCCATGGCGGGGATAAACTCATCGGCCACCGTGCAGCAGATGCAGCCATTGGCAAGCTCGATGATGTCATCATCGCTGCAGGTGTCATTGCCACAGGCCTTGAGGATTTCACCATCGACGCCGACATCGCCGAACTCGTTGACAATGAGGGCCAGCTTGCGCTGCCCGGCATTGGCGAGGATGTGGCGGATCATTGTTGTCTTGCCGGCGCCAAGGAAGCCGGTGATGACGGTTGCCGGAATCTTTTCCATCATGGCGCTCCGGTGTCTTCGACCCTGGGCAGGACATGGCCGAGCATCAGGCCGAGAAGCAGCCACATGGCGGCATTGGCAGCAAGGCTCGCCCCGGCAAACTGCGCGGCAAGGCTGGCGGGCACGGCCGAAGCGTGATCAGCAGGTTGCGGTGCGCCGATGACATGCGGAATGACGGCAAGGGCAACGGCCAGCACGGGCGCCCAGGACTCACGCCGGAAGGCGATCAGCCAGAGGGCTGCCGCCGTTGCCGCAATCGTGCCGAGCCACCAGACCTGGCGCGCGACGAGATCTGCTGCAGGCATGCCCGGCAGTTCCGGCGAAAGTCCCATGGCAGGGGCAAGTGAGACGGCAACGAATGCGCACAGGCCCCAGACCCAGCCGTTTTCGCGGGTGATCGTTTTTCCCGAGAGCATCGCCACGCC
>CAZUKI010000078.1:8310-10363 GCA_964620785.1 uncultured Aestuariivirga sp. | reverse complement strand
TTCCTGGATGATCCCCATAGCCAAGCCAGCCGTCATGCCACAGAGCAGGACGGCGAGCAGAACTCGCGTCAGCATGGATATGTTCCCCGGAGGTTTAGTGGCAGGGAAAGCCGATGGCGTGGCGCGTGTCATGCGCCGCATTGTGCAGGTGGGACGATTGGGCGAGGCCCACACCCCAGACGAACAAGGCGCCAAGGAAAACGCAAACGAGACCGATGCTCTTGCGTTGCGAAGCTGCGAAAGAAACTGAAACTGTCCTGGTGGTCATGTCACCCTCCGTGAGACCGGTGTCTTGGGCATGATTGCCCGGTAGTGCGTCCGGCAGGTCTCCTGACTTCGCGGGTCGCTGGTTCCGGAAGGCCTTCCCGGTTTCCCAAAGGGTCGCCAGTGGCATGTCTTCCTTCACCTCGCCGCTCACAGTTGCGGGGGCAGTCACGGCAGAGGCCCCTTTTGGGTCGTCCTTCCCGTGTTCCCTGTTCGGCTTCAGGCCTTGGGCCTATCGAAGCACCGGATCAGCACAGGTTGGCAGGGAAGGGGTTGTTTCGTCAACTGAAATGCGCCGCTGTGTGGCGCAAATGCGCCGTAAGGCGGCGCCAGCACTCAGGGTTCTGTGAATCAGCGGTGAATGCTATGACCGCTGCGTTGGGCCAGTTGGCGCGGTTGAACCCCAGGCCGCGCCGATTGCTTGGCAATTCCTTACCAAGGCGGCAAATGATTCCATGAGCAGCAAGGGCCCAGAAGCGCGTGAGGTTGCCTCCACGTTACTCTACAGTCGTGGCGCGCTGATCTCGGTTTTCATCTTCTCATGCTTTGTCAATGTCCTGATGCTGACGGGGCCATTGTTCATGCTCCAGGTCTATGACCGGGTGCTGACCTCCGGCAGCGTGCCGACGCTGCTTGCCCTATCTGCGCTGGTGCTCGTCCTCTACCTCTATTACGGCTTTCTCGAGCACCTGCGCGGACGGGTCATGAACCGGATTGCCCGGCGCTTCGAAGAGATGCTGCGGCCGAGGGTTTTTGACGCCATGGCAAAGCTCGCCCTTCAGCGTGTCGCCGGCATCGGCGGGCAGCCGCTGGTGGACCTCCAGACCATGCGGCAATTCATCGGCGGCCAGGGCCCGCTTGCCTTCTTCGACATGCCGTGGGTGCCGATCTACCTGCTCATCATCTTCAAGCTGCATGTGTGGCTTGGTGTTGCTGGCCTCGTCGCGGCCATCGTGATCTTTTGCCTGGCGTTGCTGACAGAACGCTCCACGCGCGCTGCGCTGGCGGAAGCCGGGACCGTGGCGGCGCGCGCAACGATCCTTACAGATGAAGTGCGCCGCAACACCGAAGCCATGCACGCACTTGGCATGCGTAGCGTGCTGCGGAAGCGCTGGGAGGCACTGCAACAACTGGCCCTCGACCAGCAGAGCGACGCCAGCGACAGGGGTGGCCGCTACAGCACCATGTCGCGGGTGGTGCGGCTGCTCGTGCAATCGGGCATCCTGGCGCTTGGCGCCTATCTTGCCGTCAAAGGCGAGATTTCTCCTGGCACCATCATCGCTGCCTCGATCATCATGTCGCGGGGGCTGGCACCCGTCGAACAGGCGGTTGGCAACTGGCAGCAGCTGCAGGGATTTCACAAGGCCATGCAGCGCTTGAGCGGTGTGCTGGCGCAGGTGCCAGCCGAGACTGAGCGCATGGCGCTTCCGCCGCCGAAGGGACTTCTGGAAGTGGATAATCTCAGCGTCTCCGTGCCCGGAGCGGACAAGCCGCTGCTGCAAGGATTGGTCTTCAAGGTCGAACCGGGGAAGGGGCTGGGCGTGATCGGTCCCACGGGCGCGGGCAAGTCCACGCTGGCCCGCGTGCTGGTGGGATTGATTGCGCCCAGCGCCGGGTCGGTACGGCTCGATGGGGCCACGCCCGACCAGCGTTCCAGCGAGGACCTCGGCAGCGTCATTGGATACCTGCCGCAGGACGTGCAACTCTTCGACGGCACGATCGCGCAAAACATTTCACGTTTCGTGGAAAAGCCCGACCCAAGGGAAATCGTTGCGGCGGCACGTCTTGC
>CAZUKI010000078.1:6023-8210 GCA_964620785.1 uncultured Aestuariivirga sp. | reverse complement strand
AATCATGGTGCGCAGAAGCGCGGAGTGGCGGCCGCACAACCGCTTGTTCCGGAAACCAGGAATTAGACCATGGCGGGCATGAACACTTCGGCATCGATGCGGCGAACACTGCTCGCAGGCTATGTGTCGATCATCGTCGTGCTTGCGACCATTGTGGGCTGGGCGGCCTTCGCCAGTATTCACGGCGCAGTGATAGCAGGCGCTACCATCGTCGCCGAGAGCTATTCCAAGAAGGTGCAGCACAAGGAAGGCGGCATCATTTCGCGCATCCTTGTCAGGGATGGCGACCGGGTGACGGAAGGGCAGGATCTCATCGTTCTCGACCCGACCGATGCCAAGGCGGAACTTGGCATCACTGACAGCCTGCTTGACGAAATGCTGATCAAGCGCGCCCGCCTCGAGGCGCAACGCGATGGCGCTGGCGCCCTGACGGTTCCGGTTGATGTTGCGGCACGGGCAAGTGACGCGCAGCTTGCGCAGATCATTCTGGGGCAGGGCAGGCTGCTCGCCTCTGCTTCGGAGTCACTGCAAAGCAAGACACGACAGCTTCGCCAGCAGATCGAGCAGTTCAAGGAACAGATCACCGGCCTCGACGCGCAACTGGCCTCGAACCAGGACCAGAGCGTGCTGATCGAGCAGGAACTGGCCAGTCTCAAGAAGCTGCAGGTTAGTGGGCTGGTCCCCAATAGCCGGGTCCTTGCCGTGGAACGGGAGGCATCGCAATTGCAAGGCCAGCGCGGTGAGTTGACGGCCGGCAAGGCCTCGGCCAATGCACAGATTGGCGAGGTCGAACTGCGCATCCTGCAACTTGAGGAAGACCAGCGCACTGACGTCCTCACGGAATTGCGAGATGTCGATGCGAAAATCGCGGAACTGAAGGAACGGCGGGTGGCGCTTTCCTCGCGGCTTTCGCGTACCGCAATCAAGGCGCCGATCACAGGAACGATCTACCAGCTTTCCGTTCACACTGAAGGCGGGGTGATCGGGGCAGGAGAGACGCTGATGCTGATTGTTCCGGAAGGCGACGACCTGGTGCTGCAGGCGCTGGTGTCACCCAATGACATCGACCAGGTGGCGCGCGGGCAGCAGGCGCAGATCAGGTTCCCCGCCTTCAATGCGCGGATCACGCCTGAGATTTTTGGTCAGGTCGAGCAGGTGGCGGCCGACACGACGCGCACGGACGAGAAATCACCACCGGCATACGCAGTGCGCATTATCATTCCGGCGAATGAAATACAGAAGCTGGGTGACAACAAGCTCAGGCCTGGCATGACGGCGGAGGCCTTCATCCAGACATCAGCGCGCTCGCCGCTTTCCTATCTGCTGAAACCGCTCGTGGACCAGTTTGCACACGCCATGCGCGAGAGCTGAAACAGGACAACCGCTTAACGCCTCCTTCATCAAATTTCACGAGCCGCTGAAAGGGTCTCTTAACCCTAACGGACCATGATCTCGGGTCATGAAGGTTCGTTGCGTGAAATCTGCGTTTGTCAGTGCTGCGTTGCTTGCTGCGATTGCCATGTCATGTGGCACGGCTAACGCCAATTCCCCATCGTCCGGAACAGAAATGGTCCGGGCTGCATATTCAACACTCAAGCAAGGTGACGCCCGGACGGCCATCGGCCAGTTCACCCAGGCGCTCAACAGCGGCGCGCTTGAGCCTGAAGTCAAGGCCAACGCCCTGTTGAACAGGGCCCTTGCCCAGCAGCAGGTCGGCAATCACCAGGCGGCGATCGCTGACTACAGCGCTGCGCTGGCGCTTGACGTCATGGCGCAATCATTGCGGGCTACGGCGCTCTACAATCGCGGCCTTTCAAATTACAAGCTGCAGCAATTGCAGCCGGCAATTGAGGACTATACGTCTTCACTGCTTCTCAATCCGAAGTCAGCCTTCGCATTCTATGGCCGTGGCAATGCCCTGCGTGACAGCGGCCAGTATCTGTTTGCGCTGTCGGACTACGACCGCGCGCTGCGCTATGGCCATCCTGACAAGCCACGTGTATTGCTCGCCTCGGCAAATATCTATCTTGCCTTGAACCGCCCGAATGATGCGAAGAAGGCACTGAATGCGGCGCTGGCGGCGAACCCCAACTTCGGCGAAGCGCGGGCCCAGCTTATTCTCCTTGGCGACCAGAATGCCAAAGCCGAAACGCAGGCGTCTGATCCTGTCGTCACCGGCTCGATTGC
>CAZUKI010000078.1:0-5923 GCA_964620785.1 uncultured Aestuariivirga sp. | reverse complement strand
AAGCCAGCGGTTGAAGTAACAGAAACAGCGAGCGCCGAAGCTCCTGCAGTTGAAGAGACTGCTCAAGCCACAGCGGCGGACGAACCGGCTGTCGAACCTGATACCGCGGCCCAACCGAACCTCGGTGCATGGAGTGTTCAGGTAGCGTCCGCTGCCAGCGAAGACGCGGCCTGGTCAACCTGGAAGAAGATGCAATCGCGCAGCAAGGTGCTGCAATCCAAAAAGCCGGTCGTCGTTCGCGCCGACCTTGGTGCAAAGGGCATCGTCTATCGGGTGCGCTTGGGTGGCTTCGAAACCCAGAAGTCTGCGGCCAAAGAGTGCAGCGCGCTCAAGGCCAATGGCGTCGGCTGCTACATCAGCAAGACCGACGGCTGACTGACGACCGAAATTGAAATCGAAATCCGTCCAGGCGGCGCCACTGGCGCCGGCTGGACGCGCACGCTTCAGTTCTGGGAAGGGCGCCCGAAGTCCGCTATTTCAGGATGAACGTGACCTTCATATTGACGCGCCACTCGGCGATCTTGCCGTTTTTCACCACGCATTTGACGTCCTGAATCCAGGCGCCTTCGACCTGGTCCAGCGTATCATCGGCCCGGCGAATTCCGGTCTCCACCGCGTCTTCGATCGATTTCGGCGAAGAGGCTGTGAGTTCAATGACTTTTGCTACTGATGACATGGTGCTACTCCCGGTGAACTGTGCAAATCCGAGGTCTTCGGCTTTACGCAAACATGGTGGGGCGATATTGAGCCGGATGCAAGTACAAGATTGTCAGAAATTCAAAGGCAATGGCTCTTCACATCCTCAAGCTCTGTGTTGGCGTGGACGAGATTGATGATCTCAAGCGCTGGGTCGCCGATTGCCGCAAGGGCAAGGATACGCTTGACCATGTCACTCGCATGTTTCCGCGCCGCAAGGCTGAGATCATTCCAGGTGGCTCGCTCTATTGGGTGATCCGTGGCCTCATTCTGGCGCGCCAGCCGATCGCAGACCTGCAGGCCGTGACCGGCGATGATGGCATTGAGCGCTGCCGCATTGTGTTCAAGCCGCAGATCATTCCGGTGCGGCCGACGCCGCGCAGGGCATTCCAGGGGTGGCGCTACCTTGAAGCCGCGGATGCTCCACCAGATCTGGCGCGGGCCGCAAAGGCTGTGCAGGGCATGCCGGAGAAAATGCGGCGCGAACTTTCGCAGCTCGGCCTCATCTAGGGCGCTACGGCTTCACTGCCAATTCGGGCGCACCGGAGGCGTGACGCGGAGATAACCTCGCACAATGAAACATTGGGCTTGGCGCAGAAATGCGGATAGACTTGTGCCAAGAAATCCGGTTGACGGGGCCCGCTGCCCACACACAAACGCAAGGACCTGACGCAATGTCACTGTGGAAGAAACTTTTTGGTAGTGGAGAGGCCGCGCCGCCAGTCTCCACCAAGAGCCTCGAATACAAGGGCTACCTGATCGAGGCGCGCCCCTTCAAGGATGGCGGGCAGTTCCAGTTGGCCGGGCGCATCACAAAGGACGGGAAGGAGCACAACTTCATCCGTGCGGACAAGTTCACCGACATGGAAAGTGCTGCCGATACAGCCCTTGCCAAGGGCCAGCTCATCATCGACCAGATGGGTGACAGGATGTTTAGTTGAGGCTACGCGCCTATTTCTGGGCGCAGTAGCGCATGACGATCTTGCAGGTGGCCATCTGGGGCTTCACCGACTTTTTCTTCGCCCATAGGTCTGTGTTCGAATTGGCATTCGTAGCCTTGGTCGCGTCCGCCGGCGGATTTTCGGGGCGGGCGCAGTTCACGGTCGGTTTTTCGTACTTGATGGTTGCCTCAAATTCCTTCGAGATGGCCTTCTTGCGACGATCGATGAGCTGATAGGCACGATCTCGTGCATCGCTCAGGTCCTTGCCCTTGGTTTCAGTTTCCAGCGTCTTGCAAGGATCGACAGGAGCTGCCTCGCCGCCGCAGCCGGCCAGCAACAGCGGCAGGCCGAGGGCCAGAATCTTCGTCAAAGCAGTTCGTTGAATACGCATTGCTACCCACTCCCGGGACCTGATCCCGACATCCGGTGCAGAGCATAGGGTGGGGGGGTAAGCGCGGTGTAAAACGGCCTTCGAAAAATTGAACGATGTTGGCAACAGTGCCATTGGCGCTGTTCTTCGGATCAATTGGAAATCGTTCCGAAACAGATACTTACGGATAACCGGTAAAGCCTTGCACCAGGCCTGGACTAACTGCCCGATCCGATCACATAGTTAAAGCTGACTGAAATGCGCTCGCCGGCAGCGCGGTTGAGTGGCACTTCGTGGCGCAGCCAGCTTTCCCAGAGCAGCAGCGTGCCGGGATTTGGCGTTTCACTGACATGCGACTTGAACTCGCGTGGTGCGGCCAGCTTGCGGGCGGGAGCCGCCATCAGCATGGCAAGCCGCGGGTCCTCATAGACAATGGGGCCAGCCCCCTTGGGCACCTTCACATAGTAGGTGCCACTGATCACGGAGTTGGGGTGGATGTGGGAGGTGTGATGGCCGCCCTCGGGCATGACGTTGACCCACAGGCTGTCGCAGGCAGGCTTGCCGCCCTTGAGATCCCAGTGCAGGGCTTTCGCGAATGCCGCGGCATGGCGGTCAAGCAGGCGCTCCAGCTTCTTGAAGGCGGGAATGCGCCAGGACAGGTCATTGAGCGAGGCATAGGAGGTATAGCCGGGATAGCCGTGCTTCTCGCACCAGCGCAGCCCGGCAACATCATCCCGGCTCAGCGAGAGTGCTGCCACTTCCAGTTCGGCGTTGAGGCCGGCGCCTGCCACCATGTCGGCGCGGTAAATGTGGGTGGGAAACAGGGCCGTGATCTTTGACATGGGACGTCGCTTATCCCCATTCTCCGCGCAGTGGCAAGGTGGAACAAGTTGAAAGCACACCGCGCAAGTGGTTAAGGGGATGGCATGACACTTCCGCAGAAGCTCCTCGACGGCTACGCGAGTTTCCGGCGCGGCCGCTATGCCTCGGAGGCTGACCGCTACAGCAAGCTCGGGCTGGGCCAGCAGAAGCCCTCGATCATGATCATCGCCTGCTGCGATTCACGAGCGGCACCGGAAACCATTTTCGACGCTGGGCCTGGCGAAATGTTTGTCATGCGCAACGTGGCCAACCTGGTTCCTCCCTATGCGCCGGATGGCAAGCACCACGCCACCAGCGCGGCCCTTGAATTCGCAGTCATGGGGCTGGGCGTGAAGCATGTGGTGGTGATGGGCCACGGCCGTTGTGGCGGCATCAATGCCATCGTGGCAGGCGGAGAACCGCTTTCGGCGGGAGATTTCATCGGCAAATGGATGTCGGATGTCCGCGACGTGGCCGAAGTGGTGCGCCATGACCACGACCACGGTGTTGGCCTGCAGCGGGCCGTGGAACTGGCGTCTGTCGAGCATTCATTGGCGAACCTGCGGACGTTCCCCTGGTTGCGCATGCGTGAGAACAGGGGAGACGTGGCACTGCACGGCACCTGGTTCGACATCGCACTGGGCGAGCTTCATTCCTATGAGGAAGGCAAGCGCAGTTGGGCCGTCATTCCGGGAGCATGAGCGCGCAACCCGGAAAGCCTGTGGCGAGCAGGCGGCGGGCGGCCAGACCCGCTTCCAGAGACCAGGCGTTGACGATGCCGAGCCTGAAGCCTCCGGGAGGCATGGGATGCTCATCTCCTGCCTTGGTCTCGTAGTAAGTGATCTGCAGACTTGAAATGCCGGGCAGGGCACGGATACGGGACTGCAGTTCGGCTCGTGGATGTTCTGGCACCAGGCCGTGCTCGGCAAAGAGTGGCAATGAGTAGGCGGTCGGTGGTGTTCGCCCTGCGAAGTGCCAGCAGCCCTTTTCGTAGAGTTGCACGAGCGCTTCGAGCCAGCCTTCTCCGTAGAGGTCGCACCATTGGTCGGCAAAGCGCAGGTGAGCTTCGATGATGCGCCCGCCGATGGTCTCAAAATTCACCATGCCGGTGTATCCCGCCATGTTGGCCTCAACCCAGCGCCCGACGTAGTCCGAGAGGTTCAGCCGTCCACCGTCTTCGATTGTCCATTGGCTGAAAACACCGCCGGGGCAGGTGTGTCCCTTGGCGTGACGCTGCCACCTGACCTCGCCGTTGACGATGGCGCAGTCAGTGGAGACATGATCGCCTTCAAGCAGTGTCATCCACATGTGCCCGGCAGTGCGGTGGCGCAGGAAATCATCTTGCGAGGCGATCACGCGGCTGCCGAGGCCCATGCCCTTGAGGTTGATGGCGGGCTTGGAAAATACGGGATAGTGCGCAGGCACATCGTCATGGGTGCCGCAGGCGAGCCCCTGGCTTCTGGCGATGTTGACCTTGTCATAGATCCAGCGCCACTGCGGGTACCAATTCCAACTGTCGATGTCGTCGGTCGGAATCCGGACATGCTCCGGGCAGGCCACGGCCTCGAAGTACTGGAACCGCCAGGGGTCCCTTTCACAGATGGGCATGGCCGCTCTCTACTCGCGTTGACGGTTCACTGGTTAATCACATTGCCGTGCCAGTGTTTGTCAGTTGCCTTAGAATCGCCACATGACAGGGGAACTCAGGCGGAAGATAAACGTTCCTGTTCATGTCTGGTTCAGCTAACCTGCCCTAAGCCAGTACGCTCAGGCTTCCGGAATTCATTAAAATTGAGGAGTGTAATGATGAAGAAACTAATCCAGACAGTGTCTGCCGTTGCTCTGGCCCTTACGGTGTCACTGCCGGCTATGACCGTCATGTCCGACGGGGCCCTGGCTCTGACTAAGAAGCAGGCGCAGAAGTGCCACTACTATGCAGAAAAGAAGTCGCGCAAGAAGACTGACAAGCGCGTTCTTGGCAGCATGATCGTGGGCGGCATTGCCGGCGCGGTTGCCGGTGACGTGCTTGGTGGCGGCCGCAAGACTTCGATTCTGGCTGGTGCTGGTGGCGCTGCGGTCGGTATGGCCCACGGTGCAAGCAAGCGTGACAAGTACTACGACAGGTACTTCGCGAAGTGCGCCTCGCAGTATGATCCGGACTACGACTACTAAGAAATTCTGCGAACGGAAGTTCGAAGGGCCGGGAGTTTTCCCGGCCCTTTCATTTTCAGCCCATCGCCTTGGCGAGGTTGGCGTCTACGGCCTTGATGAAGCCCTCGGTCGTCAGCCACTGCTGCTCGGGGCCGACGAGAACCGCGAGATCCTTGGTCATCTTGCCTTCCTCGATGGTGGCGACAGTGACCTTCTCGAGGGTTTCGGCAAAGTTCTTCAGCTTTTCATTGCTGTCCAGCTTGGCGCGGTGCTTGAGGCCGCCGGTCCAGGCAAAGATCGAGGCTGTCGAGTTTGTCGAAGTTGCCTTGCCCTGCTGGTGCAGCCGGTAGTGGCGCGTGACAGTTCCGTGTGCGGCCTCGGCTTCCACGGTCTTGCCGTCTGGCGTCATCAACACCGAGGTCATCAGGCCCAGCGAACCATAACCCTGCGCGACGAGATCCGATTGGACGTCGCCGTCATAGTTCTTGCAGGCCCAGACATAGCCGCCGGTCCATTTCATGGCGGAGGCTACCATGTCGTCGATCAGGCGGTGCTCATAGACAATGCCGGCCTTTTCAAATGCTGCCTTGAACTCGGCGTCATAGATGGCCTGGAAGATATCCTTGAAGCGGCCGTCATAGGCCTTGAGGATGGTGTTCTTGGTCGAGAGATAGACCGGGTAGTTGCGGCTGAGGCCGTAGTTCAGCGAGGCCCGGGCAAACTCCTTGATGCTCTCATCAAGGTTGTACATGGCCATCGTCACGCCTGCGCCCGGCGCCTTGTAGACTTCCTTTTCGATCACCTTGCCATCGTCACCGACGAACTTGATGGTGAGCGTGCCCTTGCCGGGGAATGTGAAGTCAGTGCAACGGTACTGATCGCCGAAGGCGTGGCGGCCAATGAT
>CAZUKI010000077.1:10320-11680 GCA_964620785.1 uncultured Aestuariivirga sp. | reverse complement strand
CCGAGGCAATGATCGCCGAGAAGCCCAAGGACAAGGCCCCGATGCCGATGCCTGGTGGCGCCGGCGGCATGGGCGGCATGGACTTCTAAGTCAAGCGCTCAACACGAACATGAAAGCCCGGCCCAGTGCCGGGTTTTCTTTTTTGCCGCCCATCATCAGGAAATGTTTGGCCGCTCAGGCGGCCAAACTGGTGGCATGGACTTCTAAGTCCAGCAGCCAGCTTCAAGAATTCGGAAACCCCGGCAGAGATGCCGGGGTTTTAGTTTGTAGCAGTCACGAGAAGCGCGGTGGAACTAAGATGCGTGTCCCATTCAGGTTCCGGCATTCACGCGAGCCCGCTTCTTCTCGAAACGGGCCTGCATCATGGCTTCGCCTTCCTTCGAACCGTCATGGAAGGTGCCGAACCAGCGATCAAATGGAATGAGGCCATCGCCGTAGTTCACGTCGAAATGCTTGTGGTGCAGGTAGTGGATATAGGACTGGGTATCGAAGCCCCGGTCAGCGCCCACTTCGATCTTGTCAAAACCGATGTGCCCCGGAATCGCGCCAAACCCCGCGAAATGCAGTTGATAAAGTGCAAGCAATGGATTGGATGGAATGATGAGGTGCCAGAACGCGACGCCAAGATATCCAAGAAGCTCGACCGGGTGCATCGACAGCGAGGAAAATGGCGATGGGTTCACCGAATTGTGGTGCACCGAATGCACCCACTTGTAGAGCGGCGGCCAGTGTATGGCGCGATGCAACAGGTAGAAATGTGTTTCGTGGATGACCGGCACCAGGAGCGCAAGCAACCCGAGGTACCAGGGGTTTTCGGCAAAGCTCAGCCACGGCACGAGGCCATTGGCATAGGCATGGAGGATCACAACTTCGATCACCGTCCACACTGGCATTGCCACCAGGAAGGTCCGCATCATGTTGTCGATGTTCTGGCTCTTGAACCAGAAGGCATCGCTTTCATGCTCCGATGGCCACTTGCCATTGAACTTGAAGCGGTTCTGTTGCGCCCTCTGGCGATACAGCCGCAGCTCGAAGAGGCCGAAGAAGGCAAGGATGGCGAGAGAATTGACGATGAAGAGCTTGAGGATCCATCCCCAGCCGAGTGTTTTCATCACCTCGACGTCAGGCAAGACCCAGTGCCACCAGGCAATTGCCGAGAGGGCAAACAGCACGTTGTAGGGAAAGAAGTAATGCGGCAGCCATTTCAGGAAGCTGAGCGGCCGTGGCGGGAAGACAAAAACCGGTGCGGTTCCAGCCGGCTCATTGGGCGACCAGTCTCCGCGCTTGTTGCGCGTTCCGAAGGCAAGATCGTCCATGGGCACTCTCCATCGCCATCACAAGCAATGGTTGCAGCCTAGGC